>DBBA01000303.1:886-18998 GCA_002291955.1 Rhodobacteraceae bacterium UBA996
TCGGCGTCGGCGGCGGCCTCGGCCGGTTCGGTCCCGGGTCCCTCGGTCGCGGCCTCGATCGCGGCAGCCATGCGGTCCTGCGTCGCGGCGAACCGTCCCAACGCCTCGGCCAAATGACCATCCTGCGTGGCCATGCGGTCCGCGATCCGCTCGACCGACGCGGCCAGGGTGGCGATCCGGTCATCCAGCGCGGTGCGGTTCTGGTCGGACTGCAGGAAGATCGTCTCGAGCGCGTCCATCTGCGCCGCCATCTGGTCAAGGACTGCCGCGACCGCGCCCGCATCGCCCGCGCCTTCGCCATCGCTTCCGGCGATCCCGAGCTTGGTGATCGAGGACAGCCATTCCTCGAGTTCGCGGTAGAAACGGTTCTGGCCGTGGCTGGCGAAGAGTTCCAGAAGACCCACGACCAGCGACCCGGACAGACCCAGAAGCGAGGACGAGAACGCGGTGCCCATGCCGCCGAGCTGCCCCTCGAGCCCGGCCAGCAGGCGGCCGAACACGTCAAGCGGGCTTTCCCCGGCGCTTGCGTTCAGCGACCGGATGGTCTCGACCACCGCGGGCACGGTCGTGGCAAGACCGAAGAACGTGCCCAGAAGACCAAGGAAGATCAGCAGGTTGGCCAGATAGCGCGTGATGTCCCGCGCCTCGTCGATCCGGGTGGCGACGGAATCGAGGATCGAGCGGGTGGACGACGCGCTGATCTGGGCGCGCACCCCGCGCTCCCGCAGAAGTGCCGCGAGCGGGACCAGGAGCCGCGGCGGACGCGCGGCTTCGTGACCGGGATTCTGCGCGGCGAACCCTTCGATCCAGCGGACCGACCCGGACAGCTGGATCACCTGCCAGAAGGTCGCCGCCACGCCGACCAGGAACACCAAGGCGATGAAGCCGTTCAGAAGCGGATTGGTCAGAAAGACCGGAGCCACCCAGGGCGAGGCGACCCAGCCGCCCGCCGCCGTCAGGACCGCGACAAGCAGCATGGTCAGGATCTGGCTGACCGGCTGGGTGAAGCGCGGCGGCGGCGCCGCGCGGGAGGCGCGCGCAGGACGTGCGCCGGGTAAGCCGATGCCCGGCCGTGCCCGGTCCTTGCCGCTTGCGCCTTCCATCCTGTCCGCCCAGCCCCCACCGCCTGCCGCGCCGCAGACTACGGGGTCGGGCGGGGCAAGCCAACCGCGATTTCGCTGCCCTGCCGCATCGGTCGGCCGGACTGCCCTACATCGGCGCGGGGCTGGTCCGTTGCCGCACCGCGTCGGCCAGACGGTCGAGGTCGGGGTCCGCGATGCCCAGTGCCGTCAGATGCTGTTGCGTGTTCCACAGGTAGTCCGGGTTCGGTCCGCGTCCGCCCGTGGCACCGGCGATCACCTCGGCCTGCCGGTCCGCCGACAGCCCGCCGCAATACTGCGGATGGTCCCGGTCCACCACGAAGGCCAGCGCACGAACCCGGCCGCCGTCGTCAAGATCGACGTCGATCTCGGCCTCGATGTAGGCCGACGAGACCAGTTCGCGCGCGCGCAGGTAATCCCGCGTCGCGCCCGCTTGCGCCAGCGGGACGCGGAACGCGACCCCCTCGCATTGCGCACCGGGACGTGCGTCGAGTGCCAGCACAAGGCCCGGCCGATCCGGCGTTCCACGATGGTGGATCGACCACATGCAGAAGCTGCGGTGCCAGTCCCGCGCGCGGGCAATGACCCGCTCGTCCCAGTCGAAACCGGGATCCCAGATCAGCGACCCGTAGCCGAAGATCCAGAGGTCAGGGGTCATGTCGGGGTTTCTGGGCTGGTTCCGGGACAGCTTGCCCCTATAAGCCGGACAGCGTGGCAGCGGAAGTGGAACAGGGGCACGATGCGCAGGGTGATCTGGGTCGTTGCGGTCTTGGCGCTTCTGTGGGCGGGCGCATGGCTCGCGGTCGCGCAGGCTGTCCGGTACGGAACGTCCGCCTGGTTCGCAGCGCGGCTGGCCGAGGGCTGGCAGGCCGACTACGCGGACCTGACTGTCGCCGGGTTTCCCGCGCGCGTCGAGATCGCATGGACCGATCTGGCCCTGGCCGACCCCGAAACGGGCGTCGCCTGGCAGACAGCCGACTTCCGGGTCGCCGCGCAGGGTCTGCGGGCACATCAGGTAACAGCGATCTGGCCTCCCGAGCAGACGCTGGCGACCCCGCTGCAGCGGATTGCGGTCGGGACCGAAGCGATGCGGGCCGACGTCGCGGTCCGGCCAGGCCTGCTGCTGACGCTCGACCGGGCGGACGTGACGATCGACCGGTTGCGGCTGACCTCGACCCTGGGCTGGGAGGCGGCCATCGAGCGGGCGCACCTGACCACCCGCACCAGCAGCGCAGCCCCGCCCGAGGCCCATGCCCATGACGTGACGCTTGCCGCGACCGGCTATGTGCTGCCCGCGCTCCTGAAGCGCGCGCTCGACCCGGCAGGGCTGCTGCCCGCGCGGATCGAGGGCCTGCGCATGGACGCGACGCTGGGCTTCGACCGGCCCTGGGACCGCCGCGCGATCGAGGAGCGCCGGCCGCAGCCGCAATCCGTCGAGATCCGGTCGCTGGACGCGGAATGGGGAACGCTTGCGCTGCGCGCGGCAGGCCGGATCGAGATCGACGCGGATGGCATCCCGGAAGGCCGGATCACGCTTCGGGCCGAGAACTGGCGCGAGATGGTGGGTCTGGCGGTCAACGCCGGGCTCGTTCCCGCGGGGCTGTCACGCACCCTGGAGCGCGGGCTGGAGCTTTTGGCCGTACTCGGCCCGAACCCCGAGGTCATCGACGCGCCACTTTCGTTCCAGGGCGGCTTCGTCAGTCTCGGGCCAATTCCCCTGGGACCGGCCCCGCGGCTCGTCCTGCGCTGATCCCGACCGGCGCACGGGGCAGGCAGCGCACGGGGCAAGCAGCGCCAGGGGCCACAGGCGGGGGGCTCTGCCCCCCGGCGCGGGCAAGGGCCCGCGCTCCCCCCCGGGATATTTGGGACAGGATGAAGGCAACGGGCAACCCCCCGGCATGCCGGATGCCGGGGGGCCTTCACCCTGTGCGGCCATCGGCGTCCCCGCCTGTACCGCAGGATCACCCTTGGCGGCTCTTGGTTAACGAAGCGTTACTGCCCCTTCATCCTGTTCCAAATATCCCGGGGGGAGGGCTGCAAGCCCCGGGGGGCAGCGCCCCCCGCCCGCGTCCGCACGGTCGTCGCCTGCAGGGGGCGTCAGAGCGAGGTGACCCACAGGATCGTGGCATCCTCGTCCGAGGTCGAGATCACGTTGTGCCCCATCGTGGCATCGTAGTAGGCGCTGTCGCCCCGGCGCATGTCCACAGGCTCGTAGAACTCGGTATAGAGCCGCACCGTTCCGGTCAGGACATACAGGAATTCCTCGCCGTCATGGCGCACCCAGCCGTCGAATTCCTCCAGGCGGCGCGCGCGGATCCGGGCGCGGTAGGGCAGCATCGCCTTCTTCGTCAGCGCTCCGGCCAGCAGCTCGTGCTCGTAGGTGGCCGTGGGATGCGCCGCGCCGTCGCCGGCCTTGGTCACGGCCATCCGCCCCGACACCTGTGCGTCGGCGGGCGGGGTGAACAGTTGCGGGACCGAGATGCCAAGCCCCGTGGCAAGCTTCTTGAGCGCCTCGTAGGTGGGCGACATCTGCCCGTTCTCGATCTTGGACAGGGTCGAGCGCGCAAGGCCCGCATGCGCCGCGGCGGTTTCCAGCGTCCAGGACCGTTCCCGGCGCAAGGCCCGCACCCGGGCACCCAGGTCCACCGGCTGCGGCAGTTCCGTCGCGCCCGATGCCCGTGCCAGGCGGATCAGCGAAGGTTCGCTGTCCCGGACCGCATCGCGAGGAATGTCCCGTGCCATGCGCCCCCATATCGCGGCCGCACCCGGGCTTGCAACGGCGACGCGGCGCGCCTACGCGCTGGCCCGATGGAACCGCGACCTGACCTGGCATCGATCCATGACACCGGCCCGGCCACGGCCGTGCTCGGGCCCTGCCCGCCTGCGTTCAACGCGGCGGCGCATGTGCTTGCGCAGGCCGCTGGGCACCCCGACAAGGTGGCGCTTGTGCTTGTCTCGGCGACCGGGGCCGAACGGTGGAGCTACGGTCGTCTTGCCGCTGCGGTCGGCGGGGTCGCCACGGGGCTTGCCGCACGGGGCCTGCAACCCGGCGACCGGGTCCTCATGCGGCTTGGCAATACGCCGGCCTTTCCCGTCCTGTTCCTGGCCTGTCTGACCGCAGGTGTTATTCCGGTGCCGACCTCGGCCCAGCTTACCGTGCCGGAGATCAGCCGGATCGACTCGCTCCTCCGCCCGAAGCTGATTGTCGCAGGGGCCGGCATTGCCTTGCCCCGGGACCCGGTCTGCCCGGTGTTGACCGACGGTGACCTGACCGGATGGTACGACCTGTCGCCGCTGGCACCGGTCCTCGGGCCGCCGGACCGGCCCGCCTACACCGTGTTCACCTTGGGCACGACCGGAACGCCCCGGGCCGTCGTGCATGCGCACCGCGCGATCTGGGCACGGGGGCTGATGCGGGGCGGATGGACTGACCTTGGTGCTGCCGACCGGCTGATGCATGCGGGCGCGTTCAACTGGACCTATACGCTGGGCACCGGTCTGCTCGACCCCTGGACCGCCGGGGCTGCCGCCCTGATCCCGGTCGAGGGAACCGCGCCCGAGGCGCTGGCCCTCTTGATGAAGCGCCACGACGTCACGATCCTTGCCGCGGCGCCCGGGGTCTATCGTCGCTTGCTGCGCGGCGCGGTCCCGCCCCTGCCGCGCCTGCGGCATGGCCTGAGCGCGGGCGAGACACTGGCCGAGGCGACGCGGACCGCCTGGGAACACGCGACGGGGACGCCGCTGTTCGAGGCCTATGGCCTGTCCGAATGCTCGACCTTCATCTCGGGCGCCCCCGCACGACCGGCGCCGCCCGGTGCCATGGGGTATCCGCAGCCCGGACGCCGGGTGGCCGTGGTGGATGCGGACGGGACGCCCGTGCCGCGGGGGGCGGCGGGAACGATCGCGGTGGATGCGCGCGATCCCGGGCTGATGCTGGGCTACCTCGACGCGCCCGAGGCAACGGCCGAACGGTTCCGCGCCGGATGGTTCCTGACCGGCGACATGGCGCGGATGCAGGCGGACGGTAGCCTGACCTTCCTGGGCCGCGGGGACGACATGATGAACGCGGGCGGCTACCGGGTATCCCCGGCCGAGGTCGAGGCCGCCTTGCTGGCGCACCCCGACATCTCGGACGCCGCCGCGGTCGAGCAGCGCGTCAAGGCCGATGCCTGCGTGATCGCGGCCCATTACGTCGCACCGCGCATGATCCCGGATGCCGAACTGCTGGACTTTCTCGCGGGGCGGCTGGCACGCTACAAGCAACCGCGGCTGTTCCGCCGGGTCGATGCGTTGCCTCGCAGGGCGAACGGCAAGCTCGACCGGCAGGCCCTGAGATCCCGTGAGGTGCCCGATGGTGACGCTTGACATCCTGTCCGACCCGGTCTGCCCGTGGTGCTGGATCGGCTGGACGAACCTTGCCCGCGCGATGGAGGCGCGGCCCGACCACGGGCTGGCACTCGCGTGGCACCCGTTCCAGCTGAACCCCGACATGCCCGCGGGCGGGATGGACCGGGCCGCGTATCTGGAAGCGAAATTCGGCGGGCGCGACCGGGCCGTGGCGATCTATGCCCGGGTGGAACAGGCCGCACAGGCCGCGGGGCTGGACATCGCCTGGGACCGCATACGGCGCATCCCCAACACGCTGGACGCGCACCGGCTGATCCACTGGGCGGGGATCGAGGGGCGGCAGACCGTGGTCGCCACCGCGCTGTTCCGCGCCTACTGGCGCGAGGGGCAGGACATCGGCGATCCCGCGGTCCTGAGCGCGGTGGCCGGGCAGGCGGGGATGGACGCCGCAATGGTGGCGGCGCTGCTGCGGGGTGACGCGGATCGGGACGAGGTTGCGCGCCGCGACGCCCATGCCCGGGCGCGGGGCGTGACCGGGGTGCCCACGTTCGTCGTGGCCGGTGCCCATGCGGTCGTCGGCGCGCAAGCACCGGACCTGTGGCGGTCGGTGATCGACGAGATCGCGGGCAAGGATGCGGGCACGGCGGTGTGACCGTGCTGCGGGTGGACTCGGGCGCAGGGCGGGTCTAGGGGCGACGGGAGAGGCCCCGGGTCTGCGCCCGGGGCGCGCGCGTCAGCGCCAAGCCGGACCCCGTCATGCCCCTGCCCCGCCCGCCCAAGACCGCGCCGGATCGCCTCGGCCAGACCGAATTCGTCGCGCTGATGGCGGTGCTGTTCGCCATCATCGCCTTCTCCATCGACTCGATGCTGCCTGCGCTGCCCGGCATCGCGGCGGACCTGTCGCCCGAAACGCCGAACCGCGCGCAGCTGATCATCTCGGCCTTTGTGGCGGGGATCGGGGTCGGAATCTTCTTCGCCGGGCCGATCTCGGACGCGGTCGGGCGCAAGCCCACGGTCATCGGCGGGCTGGTCCTATACATCGCGGGCGCGGTGCTGGCGACGCAGGCGCCGACGCTGGAGACGCTGCTTGCCGCGCGATTCCTGCAGGGGCTTGGCGCCGCCGCGCCGCGGGTCGTCACCATCGCGCTGGTGCGCGACCTGTACGAAGGCCGCGCCATGGCGCGCATCATGTCTTTCGTGATGATGGTCTTCGTGATGATCCCCTCGGTCGCCCCGGCGATGGGAACGGTCATCATCGCGGGGTTCGGCTGGCGGGGCATCTTCTGGGCTTTCGTCGCCTTTGGCCTGGTCGGCGGGCTGTGGCTGCACCTCCGCCAGGCGGAAACGCTGTCGCCCGCGCGCCGCCGCCCCCTGCGCTGGGGACCGATCCGCGATGCCGCGGCGGAAGTCGCAGGGCACCGGATGGTGCGGCTCTACATCGCGGCGATGACGCTGGGCTATGCGCAGCTGTTCGCTCTTCTGGTGTCGATCCAGCCGGTGATGACGCAGGTCTTCGGCCTGTCGGATGCCGCGTTCCCGCTGTGGTTCATGGCGATCGGCGTTGTGTCGGCGGGCGGCACCATCATCAACGCAACCCTGGTCATGCGGCTGGGGATGCGGCGGCTGGCCATGGCGGCCTATGGCGGCATGGTCGTGGTGGCGCTCGCAACCGGCGTGCCGGTGCTGACCGGATGGGCGCAGGGCGGGGTCGCCCTTGCGCTGTTCCTGATCTTCGCCACGGCGGTGTTCTTCATCGCGGGGCTGACCTTCGGCAACCTGAACGCGCTCGCCTTGCAGCCCATGGGCCACATCGCGGGGCTGGCGTCCTCGGTCACGGGGGCCGCGTCCACGCTTCTGTCGGTGGTCATCGCCGCGCCCGTGGGGCTGGCCTATGACGGCACCATCGGGCCGCTGGTCCTGTGCACGGTCATCTGCTCGGCCCTGTGCTGGGCGCTGCTGCGTGCCAGCCGTGAGGCCGCTCCGGTGGCAGCGGGCGGATAGTCCCCCATGCAAGCGATCCCGTTCACGCGCGATCTGGTGCTGGTGGGCGGCGGGCACGCGCACGCGCTGGTCCTGCGCGCCTGGGCGATGCGCCCCCTGCCCGGCGCGCGGCTGACACTGGTCAACCCGGGGGCCACCGCGCCCTATACCGGCATGCTGCCCGGGCTGGTCGAGGGGCTGTATGCGCGCGGCGACCTCGACATCGACCTCGTGCGGCTCGCCCGCGTCGCAGGGGCGCGGCTGATCCTGGACCGGGCCTGCGGGCTGGACCTGTCGGCGCGGACCGTGCGGCTGGACCGGGGGCGGCCCGTGGCGTTCGACATCCTGTCCATCGACGTGGGCGTGACGTCGGCCCTGCCCGACGTGCCGGGGGCAAGCCTGGTGGTACCTGCCAAGCCGCTCGACGCCTTCGCCGACCGCTGGGCGGGGTTCCTTGCCGCGGCGGCGACGGGTGGCCCGGCCGAGGCCGCCGTGATCGGCGGCGGCGTGGCGGGTGTGGAACTGGCCGTGTCGATGGTTCGCGCGCTGGTCCGCGCGGCACCGGGGCGGGCGACCGTCGCCCTGATCGCGCGCGGGGCGCTGTTGTCCGGCCTGCCCGCGGGCGTGCGGTCCCGGATGCGCGACGAACTGCGGCGGGCGGGCGTGACCGTCCACGACCACGCGACCGTCACCGACGTCACCCCCGAAGCGGTGCTGACCGAAGCCGGGCCGGTCCCCTCCCGCTTCACCGTCGGCGCAGCGGGGGCCCGGCCCCACGACTGGCTCGCCGCGACCGGCCTGCCGCACCGCGACGGCTACCTGACCGTCGATGCCTTCCTGCGTTCGACCGGCGATCCCGGCATCTACGTTACCGGGGACTGCGCGGATTTCGACGCGCACCCCCTGCCCAAGGCGGGCGTCCATGCCGTGCGGCAGGCGCCGGTGCTGCTGCACAACCTGCGCGCTGACCTGACCGGGGCGATGCGCCGCCCCTACCGCCCGCAGCGCGATTTCCTGAAGCTGATCTCGACCGGCGACCGCACCGCCATCGGCACGAAATGGGGCCTGTCGCTGCAAGGCCCGTGGGTCTGGCGCTGGAAGGACGCCATCGACCGGCGCTTCATGGACCGCTTCCGCGCCCTGCCGGCCATGCCCCTGCCCCCGCCCCCGCGGGACGCCGCCCGCGGCGTGGCCGAGGCCTTGGGGTCCGCGCCCCCTTGCGGCGGCTGCGGGTCCAAGGTCGCGCAGGGCACGCTGGCGGCGGCACTGGCCCGCCTGCCCGTGCCCGCACGGCCCGATATCGAAAGCGTGGCCGGCGATGACGCCGCCGTGATCGTCACGGGCGGCGCGCGGCAGGTGCTGACGACCGACCACCTGCGCGCCTTCGCGCTCGACCCCCGGCTGGTGGCGCGGGTGGCCGCCGTCCACGCCCTGTCCGACATCCGCGCCATGGGCGCACGCCCGCAGGCGGCGCTGGCGCAGGTGATCCTGCCGCCCCTGTCCCCCGCGCTTCAGGCCCGCTGGCTGGACGAGGTGATGGCCGAGGCCGGAACCCTGTTGGCCGAGGCAGGCGCGCCCATCGTCGGCGGGCACACGACCCTGGGCACCGAACTGACGCTCGGGTTCACCATGACCGGCCTGTGCGACCGCGCGCCCATCACACTGGCGGGGGCCCAGCCCGGCGATGCGCTGGTGCTGACCAAGCCCATCGGCACCGGGGTAGTCATGGCGGCCGAGATGCGGGCGCGCGCCCCCGGCGCGGCAGTGATGGCGGCCTGGGCGTCCATGGCCGACCCGCAGCCGGGGGCGGCAGCCGTACTGTCCGACGCCAATGCGATGACTGATGTGACCGGCTTCGGTCTGTCGGGGCACCTGTTGAACCTGTGCACAGCCTCAGGCGTGGGCGCGCGCCTGGACCTGTCGGCGGTGCCGCTGCTGCCCGGCGCGCTGGACCTGTCGCGTTCGGGCGTAGCCTCGACCCTGTTCCCGGCGAACCGCGCCGCCGCTATCGGCGGGATCACCGCCCCCGATGACCCGCGCGTGGCCTTGCTGTTCGATCCCCAGACCGGGGGCGGACTGCTGGCCGCCGTCCCGCCTGACGGGCTGGCCGCCCGGATCGACCGGCTGACCGCAGCGGGCATCCCCGCCGCGGTGATCGGGACGGTCGTGTCAGGCCCGCCGCATCTGGTCGTGGACTGACGCCGCCAGCCGCACGGCAAGCGCATCGAGCGCCACGTCATCCAACGCCTCGGCCTCGACCCGGGCAACCGGTGCCGGGTGGCGGGCGCGCGACTTGGCATAGCGGGGGTCGTAGTGGTGGGTCACCAGCTCCGCCGCGAGGTCCCGGAACGCCCCCATCTGCGCCAGCGCCAGCCACTCGGCCACCCGTTCCTTCCCCTGCATTGGCGTCAGCGCCACCAGCCGGTCGGCCAGCCGCGCCCCATCCGCCGTCACGTCGGCATAGGCGCGGGCCAGGTAATCCGCGCGTGCATCGACCGGCGCCGCGACCTCGATCCGGGGGGCTGCGCGCATCGACGCCCAGACCGCGGGCGGGACGCTGACATTGCCAATCCGGCTCGACTCGGCCTCGACGACCACCGGGCGGGCGGGGTCCAGCGCGGCAAAGGCCATCGCCAGCGCCCCTTCCCACGCCTTCTGCGCGGGCTGCGGGCGGGCCAGCCCCCCGAGCAATGAGCCGCGGTGCGCCGCCAGCCCCTCCAGGTCCACCACCTGCACGCCAAGCGCGGCCAGCCGGGGCAGCAGCGCTGTCTTGGCCGTGCCGGTGAATCCGTCCAGCACCACCAGCCGGTGCGGCAGGGCGGGCGCGTGCATGGCGGTCAGCACCAGCCGCCGCCACGTCTTGTAGCCCCCCGCGATCGTGTCCACGCGCCAGCCGATCTCGCGCAGGATCGCGGCAAAGGACCCCGACCGCTGCCCGCCCCGCCAGCAATAGACCAAGGGCCGCCAGCCGCCGGGCATCCCCGCCAGCGGCCCCTCCAGATGCGCCGCCGCATTCCGCGCCACCAGCGCCGCACCGATCTTGCGCGCGGCGAACGGCGCCTCCTGTTTGTAAATCGTGCCGACGCACGCGCGTTCGTCGTCCGACAGTACGGGCAGGCTGATCGCGCCGGGCACGTGGTCCTCGGCGTATTCGGACGGGCTGCGCACGTCGATGATCGTGTCGAACCCCAGGGCGGGCAGATCGGACAGGCTGGACAGCGTGACGGGCATGGACGCTCAGGCCAGGTCTGCGATCAGCGCGTCCGCCATGGCGCGACCACTGGCGGCAGCATCGGTGGCAAGCCGCCCCAGCGCCCAGTCCCCCCCTGCCAGCACCCGCCCGCAGGGCGACGCGGCGAAGGGCTTGCCGAGTGGCCGGGACGTCCGGGCGTAGCGCCAGCGGTGGGCTAGCGCGAGAACAGGATCGGCCGTCGTGCCGGTCTGCGTGCGGAAGGCATCCCAAAGCTGCCGGGCCACATCGACTTTCGGCAAGTCCAGGTGCGCCCGCGACCAGTCGGGGTCGGCGTGAACCGCCCAACGACCACCGGGCCCGGCGGCACCGGGCTTTGCGGATTGCGGAATCGCCAGGGCCAGCGGTCCCGACAGCGTCAGGGGCGCGTGTTCGGGCGGCCCCGCACCGTCGGGAAGCGCCAGGATCAGGGTCCAGAGCGGGTCCATCCGGACCTGCCCCAGGGTTGCGGCCAGAGCTGGCAAGGTGTCCGCCAGAACGGGAACGACCTGCGGCGCGGGAATGGCCAGGATGACCGCATCGACCGCATCGGGCAGCACCGCGCGTCCTTCGGCATCCGCCAGCAGCCAACCCTGCACGAGGGGAAAGACCGCAGCGACAGATACCTCATTCAGGACGTGAAGTATGTCCGCAAGTGGCCTCAGAAGACTGGACATTCCCGGGGTCGCGACAGCCTGCGTATCGGGCGGACCGGCGGGCCACGCGAGGGCCCCCAGCGGCACACCCATCGCCACGGGCACCCCCGGCGCGCCATGATCGACCGGCCCCCGGTCCGTCCGGCGGGTGGCCAGCCGCCCGCCAAGGCCGCGACTTTTCTCGATGACCGTCACCGCATGCCCCGCATCGGCCAGCATCCGCGCCGCCGTCAGACCGGCGACCCCAGCGCCCACGACGGCAACCCGCCCCGTCACGCGCCTGCCCGCATCGGGGTCTGCACTTCGATCTGGTAGCCCTCGGGGTCCTCGAAGACAAAGGCGCGGATGCCGAGCGCGTCGTTCTGCTTCACCGCGGAAAGCCCGGCGACACCTTGCGACGCGATCCAGCCATGCCACGCCTCCACATCAGGCACCCGCAGACAGACCTGCACCGGCTTCACGGGGTAGGCGCGGTGCATCCCCTTCGTCTCGTCCACCAGTCCCACATGCGCGCCCGCGCACAGTCGATAGATTCGCGACCAGCCCTGGTCGATGGCCAGGGTCAGTCCCAGCACGTCCTCGTAGAAGCGGGAAGCCGCGGCAAGGTCGCGGTAGTAGAGAAGGGTGATCGCAAGCGAGGCGCCTGCGGGTCGTGCGGCCATATCCTGTCCCCGGCGGTCAGGCGGCCACCCTGCCCTGCCGGCCGGGCAGGCTCAAGTCACTCCTTCAGCGACAGGATATGGGCGATCAGGTCGTGCTCCTCGGTCGGGGACAGGCGCAGCATGGGCATGGTCGGATGGGGCGAGCGGAGCCAGACCAGAAGGGCGGTCCGGCCGATCCCCGGCTCCGCCGCCACCATCGCAAAGGGCGGTGCCGCGGGATCGGGCGACGCGAAATCCCCCGCGGCCGTCGCACGGCAGACCGCGCAGACCTCGGCGGCCAGACGCGCGCCCTGGGCGGCACGTCCGACGTCCTGCGCCGCAGCGGGTACCGCAGCCACGAACATCGGGATCAGGACATGGCGGAAACCGGGCATGGGCGATCCTTTCGCCCACCGGATGCCATGCCGGGCGCGGCGCGTCCTTGACCCGCGTCAAGGCAGCGGCGCAGATCGCAGCGGGAACGGCGCCTGCGGACGTTTGCCCTGCGGTCGCGGCCCGGCAGATTGCGGCACAAGGGGCGTCGCCCGGCTGCTGGACACAGGCCTGGACACCCACAGGCCTAGACAAGTCAGGCGACTTGTCGAATTTGCGACAGTTTTGTAATGGTACGGCAAATGTCCAGCTGCCTGCACCTCGCGCTCGATTCCCCGACGTCCCGAAGTCTGGTGCGGCGCGCGGGCACCGTCGGGGTGGGGCCGCCCGCGCGATGGTCGGAACGCTGGGTGTTCGTGGATACCGCGCAGGGCGCACTCCGGCAGGCCGGTGTGGCGCTTGTCCTGGTCCGGCGCGGGCGCACCTGGACGCACCGCCTTGTCTGGCCGACCGCCGAGGATGGCCCGTGGTCACCGTCACCGGTCGCGTGGCCGGCTCCCGTCGGGCGTACGGACCTGTCCGCGCTTCCCGACCCCAACCTTCGCAAGCGGCTTGCACGGCTGCTTGCGAAGGACCCCGTCGGCCCGGCAGGCGAAGCGTCGGTGCGCCGCACCGTCTGGACCCTGCCCGAGGGCGGACAGCTTTGCCACGACAGGATCGCGCTGGCAGGACCGGACGGGACCGGGCTCATCCTGACGCACGCGAGCCTGGCGCCCTCTGGTGCATCGGCGCTGGCCGCGGCGGCCGCCCTTCTGCCCGATGCGGGCGAGCGCATCGGCGCGGGATCACCCGAGATCGCGGCCCGCGCGGCACTTGCCGGCGGCGCCAGCCCGTCGCCCCTGGTCCGGCATGCGCACCCCGTGCCGCTGGCCCCTGACCAGTCGGCCACGTCGGCGGCGACGGCGGTGCTGCGGGAATGCGCGGCGCAGGTCCGCGCCAATGTGGTTGCGCTGCGCGCAGGCGCCGGGTCCGAGGCGCCACACCAGCTCCGGGTCGGTCTGCGCCGCCTTCGGGCTGCGCTGCGCCTGTTCGACAGCGTCCTTGGCGGGCCCGAGACGGAACGGCTGGCCAGCGAGGCCCGCGGGCTGGCGGGCGATGTCGGCGTGCTGCGCGACCTCGACGCGATGCTCGAGGACGTGGTCGGACCCGAGGCCGTGGCCCATCCCGACGAACCCGGCTTCGTCCGGCTGGCCGATGCGCTGCGCAGGCGTGGCGACGGGGTGCGCGCGGACCTGGTCCGCGCCCTGGCAGGAGCAAGGGTGCAGCGGTTCCTGATCGACCTCGCGCTGTTCGCCGAGGGCACGGGCTGGCCGGAGGCGCACGCGGCCGCCGGGGCCGCGCCTTCGGCCCGGACGATCGGGCGCGCGGCCCTTGCGCGCCGCTGGAAGAAGACCCGCAAGCTGGCCCGTGATTTCGACCGGATGGACACCGAGGCGCGGCACACCCTGCGCAAGGAGCTCAAGAAACTCCGCTACGGCGCCGAGTTCCTTGGCCCCCTGTTCCCGACACGGCAGGTGGCCCCCTTCACCCAGCGGCTCAAGGTCCTGCAGGAGGTGTTCGGCACCCTCAACGATGCGGCGACCGCCGAGGCGCTGCTGTCCGGTCCCGACGCCCCGGCGTCCCGGGATCCGGCCGCAGCACGCGCCGCGGGCCGCGTGATCGGGGCGCGGATCGCGCGCGCCGAACAGGACTGGACCCGCGCGCAGGCCCTGTGGCGCAAGCTCGAGCGGACCCGGCCGTTCTGGGACGGACCGGCCTAGAAGACCTTGAAGGTCAGGGTCGTCAGCGACCGTTCGATCCCGTCCACGTCCAGCAGTTCCTCGTTCACGAACTTGCCGATGTCCTGCCCCGCGGGGATGTAGAGCTTCATCATCAGGTCCCAGTCGCCGCTGGTCGAGTAGAGTTCCGAGTGCAGCTCCTTCTGCACCAGCGCCTCGGCCACGCGATAGGTGGTGCCGGGCTTGCAGCGGAGCTGGACGAAGACGCAGGTCGTCATGGGGCACCTCCCTCGGTCAGGTCTCGTGTTGCCACGGAACGCCTGCGCGCCACAAGTTGCGCCTGCCGCCCTTGGCGCGACGCGGTCCGCCCTGTAGGACACCGCCGTTCGCCCGATGGGAGGCCACGATGCGCACCGCCACCGTCACCCGCACGACTGCCGAGACCGATATCGCCGTGACCGTCGCGCTCGACGGGACCGGCCGCAGCGACTGCGACACGGGCGTCGGGTTCTTCGACCACATGCTGGACCAGCTCGCGCGGCATGCGCTGCTTGACCTGACCGTGCGGGCCAAGGGCGACCTGCACATCGACGACCACCACACGGTCGAGGATACGGGCATTGCCCTGGGCCAGGCGCTGGCGCGCGCGCTGGGGGACAAGCGGGGCATCCGGCGCTATGGCGACTGCCGGCTGGCGATGGATGACGCGCAGGTGGCCTGCGCGCTGGACCTGTCGGGGCGGCCCTATCTGGTGTGGAACGTGGCCTTCCCGACGGGGAAGATCGGCAGCTTCGACACCGAGTTGGTTCGCGAGTTCTTCCAGGCCCTGTCGACCCACGGCGGGATCACGCTGCATTTGGACGGCCTGCACGGGATCAACAGCCACCACATCGCGGAAGCGGCCTTCAAGGCGGTCGCGCGGGCGCTGCGCACCGCGGTCGAGATCGACCCGCGCAAAGCCGACGCGATCCCGTCCACCAAGGGTACGCTGTGACCCTCACGGTCCTGGTCGACTACGACTCGGGCAACCTCCACTCGGCCCACAAGGCGTTCGAGCGGATGGCGGCCGAGGTGGGGGCGGGCAGCGTCATCGTGTCCGACCGGCCCGAGGACGTGGCGCGTGCCGACCGGATCGTGCTGCCGGGCGACGGGGCGTTCCCGGCCTGCCGCCGCCAGCTGGCCGACCGCACCGGCCTGGCCGAGGCGATCACCGAGGCCGTGCAGGTGCGGGGCCGGCCGTTCCTGGGGATCTGCGTGGGCATGCAGATGCTGGCGACCCGGGGGCTGGAGTTCGAACCCACCCCCGGCTTCGGCTGGATCCCGGGCGAGGTGGTCCGCATCACCCCCGCGAGCCCTGCGCTGAAGGTGCCCCACATGGGGTGGAACGACCTGGTGATCGACCGGCCCCACCCGGTGCTGGCGGGGATCGGGACGGGGGACCATGCCTATTTCGTCCACAGCTTCCACATGGCGGTGGCGGAGCCTTCGCACCTCATGGCCCACGTGGACTATGGCGGGCCGGTCACCGCGGTGGTGGGGACCGGGACGGTGGTGGGGACCCAGTTCCACCCCGAGAAAAGCCAGCGGGCGGGGCTGCGGCTGATCGCGAATTTCCTGCGCTGGCGGCCCTGAGGGGGCGGGCGTGGCGGGGTGAACCCCGCCCTACGGCCCTGGGGGCGGGGTTTGTGCACATGTGCACAAATGGTCAAGCCGTTGATTCAAAACGACAAGTGGTGTGCACGTTAGGGTCTGGTTAGCTTTCGTGACCGGAACCTACCGGGGCGTGCGCGACACCGGACCGCGGGGCGCAACGGCCGCGTCCCGGGGGACGGTCCCCAGCGGGGGACCGTCGTGCCGCGGCCCGTCACCGGCCAGTCAATGGCCAGTCACCGGCCAGTCACCGGGCCAGATCAGGGCACCCGGCGCCAGGTCCCACCGTCGCGGCAGATCGCGCCGCCCAGGACGCAGCCCGACACGGTGAGGCGGTCCGCCCCGTCGAGCCGCATCTTGCCCACATAGGTGCGGTCGCGGTCCGGGGCCCAGATGCGGCCGCCGGCATAGGCGCCGTCGCCGTCGGGCACCATGTCCCAGACGATCTGCCGCCCGATGTTGGGGCTGTCCACCCGGGCCAGCGACGAATCGAAGGCCGCGACCAGCGTCCCGCAAAGGGCCGCCGCGCAGGGTTCGATCCGGACATGGCCGATGTTGCCGTTGTCATCGGGCGCGGTCTGCCACGTCCCCTCGACCGGGTCGGCCATCGCCGTCCCTGCGGCGAGGATCAGCCCTCCTGCCCAAAGCGCCATTGCCCTGACTGCCGTGCGCACGTTGTCCTCCCTGTCCGCCATGCCGGGACATGGGTCGGGCCGGACCCCGCGCCGATCAACGGCGACGTTGCGGCACGGCCCGGCGCGTGACGCGACGTCTGGTCCTTTGCGCCGCGGCATGGCACGGGGAGTCGCCCCGGCCCGCGCACGAAGGAAATCCCCGATGATCCTGTATCCCGCGATCGACCTGAAGGACGGCCAGGCCGTGCGGCTGGTGCATGGCGAGATGGACCGGGCGACCGTGTTCAACGACGATCCGGCGGCGCAGGCGGTGGCGTTTGCGGGCGCGGGGTGCCGGTGGCTGCATCTGGTGGACCTGAACGGGGCCTTTGCGGGCCGTCCGGTGAACGGCGCGGCGGTGGAGGCCATCCTGGCGGCGGTGGACGTGCCGGTGCAGCTGGGCGGCGGCATCCGCGACATGGCGACCATCAAGGGGTGGCTGTCGCGCGGCGTGGCGCGGGTGATCCTGGGGACCGTGGCGGTCGAGAACCCCGACCTCGTGCGCCAGGCGGCGCGGGCCTTTCCCGGGCAGGTGGCCGTGGGCATCGACGCGCGCGGCGGCCGGGTCGCCACGCGCGGCTGGGCCGAGGAGACGGGCGTGGACGCCACCGACCTCGCCCGGCGGTTCGAGGACGCGGGCGTGGCCGCGATCATCTACACCGACATCCTGCGGGACGGGGCGATGGGCGGGCCGAACGTCGCCGCGACCGCGGCGCTGGCCCGCGCCGTGGCGATCCCGGTCATCGCGTCGGGCGGCGTGTCGTCGCTGGCCGACCTGCTGGCGCTGCGCGATACCGGCGTGATCGCAGGGGCGATCAGCGGCCGGGCGCTGTATGATGGCGCGATCGACCTGGCGGCGGCGCTGGCGGCGCTGGGGTAGCGGGGTCAGCCCCAGGGCATCGGCCCGTCGGGCGCGACCTGACCATAGATATTCTCGCGGTGCCACGTCAGGTTGGCCGGATGCGGTGCATCGCGCGCGTCGACGGGCGGCAGCAGCTTGCCTGTCGGGTTGATGAGGCGGTCGCAGACGTCACCCGGGACCTTGTTCCGCGAGACGAGGATCGACCCGTCATCGGCGACCGACAACAGGCCACGGTCGAACATCCAGTGCAGCGTTCCCGACAGCGCAAGGCCGTTGCGGACCGAGTTGCTGCCCTGGTGCGCGACCGGGCGGATGTGGGCCGCCTGGACCTCGGGCCGTCCGCCGCCATTGCGCAGCATCAGCCCGGACATGGCGCATCTGTCGTCATAGGCTGCGCGCACCTTGCGGCGAAAGGCGATGTCCCGATAGGCGCGGTTCGTCAGACGCTCGATCACCGGGCGTTCGAAGGGCGCGGGCGCATCATCAGCCTCGCGCCGGGTGTCGTACATCCGGTCCTCCTGCGCGATCAGGTCCACCGGCAGGCCGCGGCGGACAATCTCGGCGAACTCGGACTCGGGCAGGCGGCGCACGGCCAGTTGCTGCGCGCCACCGGATTTCGGTGTCCCGTCGGCCCCGGCGAGCGCGGACTCCAGCGGTCGCCCGTCGATCAGCCGGGGAACCTCCCGGTCGAAGGGCAGGTAGCTGCCCGGACGGATCAGGGCAAGAAAGCGCCCGGAGACGCCGGGCTTGGGCGCGATCCCGGCGATCCGGGCGACGGCGAAATAGCCCCGCGGCCCGGCCTTGACCGGCTCATAGTAGACGACCCAGTCGCCGACCCCTGCGGTGACGGCCTTGAGGTAGG
>DBBA01000019.1 GCA_002291955.1 Rhodobacteraceae bacterium UBA996
CCGGTGGTGGCAGCGCGGTGGTCCTGCCGTCGGGGGCGGCGCCGTCGGGGCATCTGCCGGGGGGGATCGTCCTGCTGGACCGCACGCTGGTGGAGCTGGCCGAAGGTCCCGAGGTGGCCGCGGGCGCGATCCTGGCCGAACAGCTGCGGGCCGACCGGCAGGACCCGGTGGTGCGGCTTCTGGACGAGGCCGGGATCGTCGCCACGTTCCGGCTGCTGACGACGGGGACGATTCCCCGTCCCGTGCTCGATTCCCATGCCGAGCGGCTTCTGGGCCGGGCGCCCGCGCCGGTGCCCGATGCGGCGCTGCTGGCGCGGTTCGAGGCGGCGGGCGTGGCGTCCACCCCCTATGCCTATGCGCTGGATGTGACGGGCGAGACGGTGCTGGGTCTGATCGAGGCCGATCCGCTGCGGGGTCGGCCGGGGGCGGCGCTGCTGGCGGACGGCGACTGGCTGGCGCTGCAGGGCATCTGCGGGTAGGGGCGCTGCCCCTCTGCCCGCAGCCTGCGGCCGCGGTCATTCACCCCGGGATATTTGGGGCATGTCGAAGCGGGGGGTCAGTTCCGGCGCATGGGCACGCGGGCGGTGTTCCAGGCCTGGGCCATCTGCTGGTCGCCGCAGACGGTGCGGGGGCCGCGCAGGGGGTTGAGGCGGCCGTCTTCGACCGCGCGGGCGTAGCCGCGGGGGACCGGCGGGAGCGTCGCCGTGCGGGCGAGCGGCGAGGGCGCGCAGGCCCCGGCCACGCCCCCGGGTTCGACGACGGGAGCGGAGAGGCCGCCCGCGGCGGCGGGAGCGGTGGACAGCGCGAGGGTGCAGAGCAGGATCAGGCGGCGCATGGTGGGTTCCCCGGAGCAGCGGTGGCCGCGACCGTCGCCCCGGCGGGGGCGTTTGGCAAGCTACTTCGTGCCGAACATCCGGTCGCCCGCGTCGCCCAGGCCCGGGACGATGTAGCCGTGGTCGTTCAGGTGGCTGTCGAGCGCCGCCGTCACGATGGGCACGTCGGGGTGGGCGGCCTTCATCCGCGCCACGCCTTCGGGCGCGGCCAGCAGGCACAGGAAGCGGATCTGGCGGGCGCCCGCCTGTTTCAGGAGGTCCACCGCCGCGGCCGAGGAATTGCCGGTGGCGAGCATGGGGTCCACCACGATGGAGATGCGGCCGTCGAGTTCCTTGGGCAGCTTGCAGTAGTACTGGACGGGTTGCAGCGTGTCGGGGTCGCGGTAGAGGCCGACGAAGCCCACGCGCGCGGCCGGGATCAGTTCGAGGATGCCGTCCATCAGGCCGTTGCCCGCGCGCAGGATCGAGATGAGGGCGAGTTTCTTGCCCTCGATGCTGGGCGCGTCCATCTCGCAGAGCGGCGTCTCGATCCGGGTTGTCGTCATCGGCAGGTCGCGGGTGATCTCGTAGGCGAGAAGCAGGCTGATCTCGCGCAGGAGCTGCCGGAAGGACTTGGTCGAGGTGTCCTTGTCGCGCATGAGCGTCAGCTTGTGCTGGACGAGCGGGTGATCGACGATGGTCAGGTGTTCGGTCATGGCAGGCCCCCGGCGGTTCGGGGTCCGTGCTAGCGGGGGGCCGGGCCGGGGTAAAGCGGGGATGCGTGCCGGGCGTGGGCGCGCGGGGGCGCGGTCAGGCGCGGGTCGTCAGGCGCGCCTTGACCTTTTCGCGCAATTCCGGAGAGCAGAATGCGGCGTCGATGGCCGTTCGGTTGAGCTTTTCGAACACGCCGTCGTCCCAGTCGAAGGCGCGGTGCAGTTCATCGAACTCGCGCGCCATGGTGGTATGGAAGAAGGGCGGGTCGTCCGTGCTGACGGTGACCCTGACGCCGCGGTCGAAGAGCCGCCCGATGGGGTGGGCGTGGAAGGTGGGGTAGATGCCGAGGGCGACGTTGGAGCCGGGGCAGGTTTCCAGAACGATGCCGGTTTCGGCGAGGTGATCGACCAGCGCGTCGTCGGTGGCGGCGCGGACGCCGTGGCCGATGCGGGAGACGCCGAGGGCAAGCGCATCGCGCACTTCCTGCGGGCCGTTCCATTCGCCGGCGTGGGCGGTGAGGCCAAGGCCTGCCTCGCGCGCGCAGTCGAAGGACCAGCTGAAATCGGCGAGTGTTCCGGCACGTTCGTCGCCCGCGATGCCGAAGCCGGTGACGAAGGCACCCGCGGTTTCGGCCGCGCAGCGGGCGGTTTCGCGGGCCTTTGCCGGGCCGAAGTGGCGGATCGGGGTGACGATGGCGCGCATGGCGATGCCGTCCTGGCGTTCGGCCGCGGCGGCGGCTTCGGCGATGGCGGCGAGGTAGTCGCGCCAGGCGGACAGATCGCGCCCGCCGCAGAAGTCGGGGGACAGGAAGGCTTCGGTATAGATCACGCCCGAGGCGGCGGATTCGGCCAGCACCGCGCGGGTCAGGCGGGCGTAATCGTCGGGCGTGGTAAGGACGGATGTGGCGGCCTCGTACACCTTCAGGAAGTGCCAGAAGTCGGTGAAGGCATAGTTGCCCCGTTCATCGAAGATGCCGCCGATGTCGATGTGCTTTTCGCGGGCCAGCCCGCGGATGAAGGCGGGCGGGGCCGCGCCTTCGAGGTGGAGGTGCAGTTCGACCTTGGGCATCATGGGATCGGGGTTCCGCGGTTGCCAGGCGGCAGGCCGAGGTGGCGGGCGAGGGTTTCGGCCACGTCGGCGAAGGCGATGTGTCCGGCGTCGCCCGGGGGGGCGCCGTGGATCAGGACGGGGACACGTTCGCGGGTGTGGTCGGTGCCGGGCCAGGTGGGGTCGTTGCCGTGGTCGGCGGTGAGGATCATCAGGTCGCCGGGGCGCAGCGCGGACAGGACGCGGGGGAGTTGGGTGTCGAACCATTCCAGTGCGCGGGCATAGCCCGACACGTCGCGGCGGTGGCCGTAGAGGCTGTCGAATTCCACGAAGTTGGCGAAGGTGAGGGTGCCTTCGGCGGCGGTCTCGGCGCGGTGGATCAGGGCATCCATCAGGGCAGCGTCGGACCCCTTGTCGAGCGTGTCGATGCCGCGGTGGGCGAAGATGTCGCCGATCTTGCCGATGGCGTGGGTGGTGCGACCAGCGGCCCGGGCGCGGTCGAGGAGCGTGGGTTCGGGGGGCGCGATGGCGTAGTCGCGGCGGTTGGTGGTCCGCTCGAACGCATCGCAGGTGCCGCGGAAGGGGCGGGCGATGACCCGGCCCACCCGCATGGCGTGGAGCGTGGGGGCGAGGTCTTCGCAGAGCTTCAGGAGGCGCGGCAGGCCGAACCAGTCCTCGTGCGCGGCGATCTGGAAGACGCTGTCGGCGGAGGTGTAGCAGATGGGCCAGCCCGTGCGCTGATGCTCGGCGCAATGGGCGGCGATGACGGGGATGCCCGAGGCGTGGCAGTTGCCAAGGATGCCGTCGGTGCCCGCGAGGTCGCAGACGCGGGCGACGAGGTCGGGCGGGAAGGCGGGGGTCGTGTCGGGGAAGTAGGTCCAGTCCCAGGGGACCGGGACGCCCGCGAGTTCCCAGTGGCCGGACGGCGTGTCCTTGCCGCGGGAGTTCTCGGTCGCGGCGGCCCAGCGGCCGGTGGGGGTGAGGCCCCCGGTCAGGTCGAGGCCGGAGGCGGTGCGCATCGCGTGGAACAGGCCGAGGCGGGCGAGATGGGGCACGTGGAGCGGGCCGGAGCGGCCGTCCGTGGCCCGACCCTCGGCGCAGGCTTCGGCGATATGGCCAAGCGTGTTGGCGCCGGTGTCGGGCAGCGTGCCGTTGAAGAAGGTCCCGGCGTCGGGGGCGCCGCCGATGCCGACCGAATCCATCACGATCAGGAAGGCGCGGGGCATCAGGTCACGGTCGCGTGGACAAGGGGCAGGGGCGCGGGCGCGGTATCGGACAGGGTTGCGGCGGTCTGCACGGTGGCCACGGCGCGGGCGGCGGCGTCCGCTGTCGCAGCGTGGACCCGGGCGATGGGGTCGCCCGGCGCGATCCGGGTGCCGAGTTCGGCGACGTGGGAGAGGCCCACGGCGGGGTCGATGGTCTGGCCGAGGTCGAGCCGCCCACCGCCGAGGTGCACGACACATTCCCCCAGCGCGAAGCCGTTCCACGCGGACAGGTATCCGCCCGTGGGCGCGGGGACGTCCACGAGCACGGGGGCCGCGGGCAGGTGGGCCGCGTAACGCTCGGCGAAATCGGCGGGGCCGCCCAGCGCCGCCACCATCCGGGCGAAGCGGTCCATCGCGGCGCCCGAGGCCACGGCCTGCCGGATGCGCGTGGCGCCATCGGCGCGGCTGGTCGCCAGTCCGGCCAGCGCGAGGGCTTCGCCGCCGAGGTCGGCGGTGACGGACATCAGGCGGCCGTGGGGCAGGTCGCCGGAGAGGACGGCCATCGCCTCGGCCACCTCCAGCGCATTGCCGCAGGTGCGGGCGAGGGGCTGGTTCATGTCGGTGATGAGGGCCGAGGTGCGGCAGCCCGCGCCGTTCGCGGTGTCCACGAGCGAGACGGCGAGCGCGTGGGCGGCGTCCGCCGTGCGCATGAAGGCGCCCGAGCCGACCTTGACGTCCA
>DBBA01000284.1 GCA_002291955.1 Rhodobacteraceae bacterium UBA996
GGCCGCGCAGCAGGTCCAGAAGCCGGGCCTGCACACTGACATCGAGGCCGCCGGTCGGTTCGTCCATGAATACCAGCCGCGGCCCGGTCACGAGGTTCCGCGCGATCTGCAGGCGCTGCTGCATCCCGCCGGAAAACATCCGCGGCGTTTCGTCGATCCGGGTGCCGTCGATTTCCACCCGGCCCAGCCAGTCGGTGGCGGCGGCGCGGATGTCGCCATAGTGGCGCGCGCCCACGGCCATCAGCCGCTCGCCCACGTTGCCGCCCGCGCTGACGCCCATGCGCAGCCCGTCGCGCGGGTTCTGGTGGACAAAGGCCCAGTCGGTGCGGCCGAGCATCCGGCGCTCGGGTTCGCTCATGCCCAGCACGTCCACGGGGCCTGCGTGGCGCGTGTCGAACAGCACGGCACCCGCGTCGGGGCGCAGGTGGCCCGCAAGGCAGGACAACAGCGTGGACTTGCCCGATCCGCTTTCGCCGACGATGCCCAGCACTTCGCCCGGCCACAGGTCAAAGGTGACGTCCGCGCAGCCGATCCGCGCGCCGTAGCGTTTGGTCAGGCCGTGGACGGCCAGAAGGGGCCGGGCGGTCATGGGGCCTCTCCCATGTCCACGAGTTCGGGCGGGGCGGCGATCCCCCGGTGCCCCGCTGCGCGTCGCCCGGCGCAGTAGTCGGTGTCGGAGCACACAAACATCCGCCCGCCCGCGTCGTCCACGATGACCTCGTCCAGATAGCTGTCGGTCGCCCCGCACAGGGCGCAGGGGGCGTCCGCCTTGGTCGCCTCGAACGGGTAGTCGTCGAAATCGAGGCTGCGGACCTCGGTCCACGGCGGCACGGCATAGATGCGGCTCTCGCGCCCCGCGCCGAACAGTTGCAGCGCCGGTGACCGGTCGAGCTTGGGGTTGTCGAAGCGCGGGATTGGGGACGGGTCCATCACATATCGCCCCGCGACCATCACCGGATAGGCGTAGGCCTTGGTGATCGCGCCGTGCCGCGCGATGTCCTCGTACAGGCGCACATGCATCAGCCCGTAGTCCGACAGCGCGTGCATCCGCCGCGTCTCGGTTTCCCGGGGTTCGAGGAAGCGCAGGGGTTCGGGGATCGGCACCTGATAGACGAGGATCTGGTCCTCGGTCAGGGGCTGTTCGGGGATGCGGTGGCGGGTCTGGATGATCGTGGCGTCCGCCGTGCGTTCCGTCGTCGCCACGCCCGCGACACGCGCGAAGAAGCTGCGGATCGACACCGCGTTCGTGGTGTCGTCGGCGCCCTGGTCGATGACCTTGAGCACATCGCTCGGCGTCAGGCAGGCGGCCGTCACCTGCACGCCGCCGGTGCCCCAGCCATAAGGCATCGGCATCTCGCGGCTGGAAAACGGCACCTGATAGCCGGGGATCGCGACCGCCTTCAGCAACGCGCGGCGGATCATCCGCTTGGTCGCCTCGTCGAGGTAGGCGAAGTTGTAGCCGTCGCTCACAACAGGCCCCTTCCGGTCAGCGCGGCGTCCAGCGCCGCGGGGGTGGTGAAGTGGATCGCGTCCATGCCCGAGGTCTGCGCGCCCGCGACGTTCTTCGCGCTGTCGTCGATGAACACGCAGTCGGCGGCGGCCAGCCCCGTGCGGGCGCAGAGCGTGGCGAAGATCGCGGGGTCGGGCTTCAGCACGCGCTCGTGGCCGGACACCACGATCACGCCCATGACTTCCGCCAGTTCGGGGTGCAGCCGAAGCCCCTCGGGCCAGGTTTCCGCCGACCAATTGGTGATCGCGTGGGTAGGGGTCCCGCGGGCGCGCAGTCGGTGCAGGATGTCCCACGTCCCCGCGATCCTGTCGGCGATGGTCCGGTGGTGCCGCGCCGGGTAGGACGCGAACAGGGCGCGGTCGGCGGGGTCGTCAATCTCTGCGGCCATCGACGCGAAGGTCTCGCCCGCGTCGCCGCGCAGGTTGCGGGCGGTGAAGTCCACGCGGGTCAGGAACGCGTCGACCGCCGCGCGCGACCCGAGGTCGTCGAGCCACGCCAGATGCACGTCCCAGCGCACCAGCACATTGCCGATGTCGAAGACGACCGCCGTCATTCCGCGGCCTCCTGCAGCGCCACGCCCGAAGCCTCGGCCCGCAGCTTGCGCACCAGTTCCAGTTCCGCCTGGAAATCGACGTAGTGGGGCAGCTTGATATGCTCCAGGAACCCGCTCGCCTGCACGTTGTCGCAGTGGGACAGCACGAATTCCTCGTCCTGCGCGGGGGCGGTCGCGTCCACCTCGCCGAGTTCCCGTGCCCGCAGCGCCCGGTCCACCAGCGCCATCGAGATCGCCTTGCGTTCCGACTGCCCGAAGACAAGGCCGTAGCCCCGGGTGAACTGCGCGGGCTGGGTGGCGGACCCCTGGAACTGGTTGACCGTCTCGCATTCGGTCAGCGTGACCTCGCCGATATCCACCGCAAAGCCCAGTTCGGGGATGTCGACCTCGACCGCCACGGCGCCGATGCGCAACTCGCCGACGAAGGCGTGGTTGCGCCCGTAGCCGCGCTGGGTGGAATAGGCGAGGCCCAGCAGGAACCCCTCGTCGCCCCGCGCCAGCGCCTGCAGGCGCAGGGGGCGGTCGGCGGGAAGCTCCAGCGGTTCGCGCGTCAGGTCGGGGGGCAGGGGGGCGCCGCCCGGTTCGTCCTGCAGCACGCCTTCGCGCTTCAGGAACGTGGTGACATGCGGCACCGGACCGGGGGCAGCGGGGGTCTCCGGCGCGGGGGGCGGCGGTTCGCCCGCGGCCAGGGCAAAGTCGATCAGCCGATGGGTATAGTCGAAGGTCGGCCCCAGCATCTGCCCGCCGGGCAGGTCCTTGAACACCGCGCTGATGCGCCGGTCGCAGGCCATGGCGCCGGTATCCACCGGCAGGCTCGACCCAAGCCGCGGCAGGGTGGTGCGGAAGGCGCGGATCAGGAACACCGCCTCGACCATGTCACCGCGGGCCTGCTTCAGTGCCAGCGCGGCCAGGTCGGGGTCATACAGCGCGCCTTCGGCCATCACGCGGGCGACGGCCACGCCCATCTGGTCGCGGATCTGTGCCACGGTCAGGTCGGGCACGCCCGGATCGCCGCGGCGTTCCTCGGCCAGCCAGGCGTGGGCATTGGCGATGGCGGTCTCGCCGCCCTTGGTCGCGACATACATCAGGCCACCTCCACGCGGATGGTGCGGGGCAAGGCGGCCAGCCGGTCGCCCGCGCACAGGATGAAGTCGAGCCCCAGCGGGAAGCGCGCGGCATTGGCGGCGAACGCCGCAGGGTCGGGCAGCGACAGGGCCGCCGCATCGCGGATGCCCGGGCCGGTCAGCCGTGCGCCGGTCCCGGACAGGGCGGGCAGGTCCACGATCAGCGTGGCCGACCGGTCGGGATACTCCGGCGTGCCGACGGGATAGCCCGTCAGCGGCACCAGCGCGTCCCAGGTGCCCAGCGCAAAGGCTGCTTCGCTCCGTCCGACCAGCGGCGCGCCGGTGTGGAAGCGCACCCAGTCGCGCAGGGTGTCGCAGTCATGCGCCCCGGCCAGGTACAGGGGCGTGGTCGAATCGACCAGTGTCAGAAGTGCTGCCCCCGCGGCATGGGAACAGGGGGCGGGCGGTGCCGCACCGCGCACCGATTCGATCTGGCCGGGGCGGGCCATTGCCTGCAGCACGGCCCTGAACGCCGTGGCGGCATCGGTTGCGGGATCGGCAAAGCCGCCCGCCAGGTGAAGACCGTCCATCATTGCCCCCATCACTCCCCCCGGACCATTGTGAAGAACTCGACCTTCGTTGCCGCGGCCTTGCGGGCGCGGGTGGCGCGGGCCTCGGCCTCGGACGCGGCCAGGGGCGCGATGACCTCGGCCCGGACGCGCGCCGCGGCGTCAGTCTGCATCAGCGCGTCCGCCATCGCGGCAAGCCGTGCCTTCTCGCGGTCACGGCCCTGCACCCAGGCATGGC
>DBBA01000157.1 GCA_002291955.1 Rhodobacteraceae bacterium UBA996
AACTGGTCGATGTACACGCCCTGGCCGTTCTCGCCCCTGTTCCAGGAGATCAAGGATCAGGTCGAGGTGTTCGATTTCTCCAAGTACAACTTCGTCACGCCGATCATGAAGCCTGCCGCGATGACGCGGGGCGAGTTGCTGGACGGCGTGATGAAGAACTACCGCCGGTTCTACATGAGGAAGGCGCTGTTCCATTATCCCTGGCGCGGGACGGGGTATCGGCGGCGCTACCTGCTCGGTTGCCTCAAGGCGTTCCTGAAGGCGGGCGTGGGGCGCACGTTCTATGACCTGGGCAAGGTCGGCTACTGGGGACCGCAGACCAGGGGATCGGTCGATTTCGGCTTCGACGGGACACGGACCATCGCCGAGGCGCAGATGGCCGACTGGGAAGCGGCGGCGGACCGGGCGGCCAAGGCCAAGGAACGGCGCGAGGCAGTGAAGGGGCAGATGAAGGAGCGGGCGGCGGAGCGTGCCTTGAAGCTGCCCGACGATGCCGCGCCCGTCCTGGCTTGCGGTGGCGGCACCGAACAGATGGCCGAGACGCCGTAAGATGGTCGCGCCCACCCTTGCCCTGCATGTCCCGGGGCAGATCGGGCCGAACGCGGTGTTGCAGCTGATCCCGGTGCTGCGCGCCGAAGGGGGCGAGGCGCTGGTGGCGCGGATGCTGGCCGCAGGCGGGATGGACGCGCCCCCGTCCGACCACGGGCTGATGGACGAGGCGCCCGCCGCGCGGATGCATGCCGCTGTCCGGGCGGCGCTGGGTCCGCGCGCCGGGCCGGTGCTGGCGGCGGCGGGGGCGGGAACGGCGGCCTATATCCTTGCGCACCGCATCCCGAAGGTGGCGCAGGCGGTGCTGCGGGCGATGCCCGGGGCGCTGGCCGCCCCCGTGCTGACAAAGGCCATCGCGCGCAACGCCTGGACCTTTGCCGGGTCGGGGGTGTTCCGGGTGGTCTCGCTCCGCCCCGTGGTGGTGGAACTGGCCGACAACCCGCTGATCCGGGGGGAACGCGCGCCCGCCCCCCTGTGCGCCTGGCACGTGGCGGTGTTCGACGGGCTGTTCGGGGCGCTCGCCGGGCCGGGCTGGCACGCGCGCGAGGTCGCCTGCTGCGCCTGCGGCGACCCTGCCTGTCGGTTCGAGATCGGACCGGGCTGAGCCTGCCGCTGGCCGGGGCCGACCTGGTCCGGGGCGCAAAGGGGCGCGCCCGACCCTGGGGGGGCGCTTCGATACGCCGGGCAAGCAGCACTTTATGCCTGCCACACCCCTCCGACCGCCGAGCCCCTTGCAAGGTCGCAATGCGCCCTCCCGGGGGGAGGGTCGGGCGCGGCCCGGGCTGGTCGCCCGGGCCAAGGGTCGGTTCCGGGAATGTCCCGTGCGCCTACCAGTGCCCGGTGTTGGGCATCGACGTCCAGGGTTCGGCGGGCGGCAGCGCCTCGCCGATCTGCAGCAGTTCGACCGACACGTTGTCGGGCGACCGGACAAAGGCCATGCGCCCGTCGCGGGGCGGGCGGTTGATCGTCACGCCGTTGGCCTGCAGATGCGCGCACATGTCGTAGATGTTCTCGACCCCATAGGCGAGGTGGCCGAAGTGGCGGCTGTCGGACGGCAGGCCCGCGTCGCCGTCCCAGTTGTACGTCAGTTCCACCGGGCAGGCGTCATCGCCGGGGGCGGCCATGAACACCAGCGTGAAGCGGCCCTGCTCGCTGGTGTGCCGGCGCGTCTCGCGCAGGCCCAGAAGTTCGTAGAACGCCTTGGATTTCTCCAGGTCCAGCACGCGGACCATGGTGTGCAGGTATTTGACCTTCATCGCGCCCTCCATCGTTTGGCCCATAGGTAGCCCGGGGCAGGCGGCGCGGCCACCCACCGCCGGTAGGTGTATCGCACGCCCGCGCCACAGGATATTGTGGGCGCCGACTCGTATCACGCCGGAGACCCGCCGATGCCCCTGTCCAATGCCGACCGTCTGGAATCCGAGGCCCTGCGGGGTGCAGCCCAGCCCACCCTGCGCGCGGTGTCGCCAGGCGCCGAAGGCCACCTGTATGTGCCGCACCCCGTGCTCGACCACGGGATGGTGCGGCTGATCGACTACATGGGCGACGATGCGGCCATCGTGCAGGCGGCGCGGGTCAGCTACGGGCGCGGGACCAAGTCGGTGCAGGACGACGCAGGCCTGATCCGCTACCTGATGCGGCACTGGCATTCGACGCCGTTCGAGATGTGCGAGATCAAGCTGCACGTGAAACTGCCGGTGTTCGTGGCCCGGCAATGGATCCGGCACCGCACGGCCAACGTGAACGAGTATTCCGCCCGCTATTCGATCCTGGACCGGGAGTTCTACATCCCCGCGCCGGAACATCTGGCCGCGCAATCGAAGGTGAACAATCAGGGGCGGGGCGAGGTGCTGGGCGCCGAGGAAGCCGCGCGGGTGCTGGATATCCTCAAGGGCGACGCGATGCGGGCGTACGACCATTACGAGGCGATGATCTCGCAGGACGGCCAGCAGGGGCTGGCGCGCGAACTGGCGCGGATGAACCTGCCCGCGAACATCTATACCCAGTGGTACTGGAAGGTGGACCTGCACAACCTGTTCCATTTCCTGCAGCTGCGGGCGGATGCCCACGCGCAGTACGAGATCCGGGTGTATGCCGAGTGCATTGCGCGGGTGGTGAAGGACTGGGTGCCCGCGGCCTTTGCGGCATGGGAGGATTACCGGCTGGGTGGGGTGACGGTCTCGGCCAAGGGGGTGGCATGTCTGAAGCGGATGCTGGCGGGGGAGGCGGTGACGCAGGAGACATCTGGCATGAGCAAGGGGGAATGGCGGGAGTTTATGGGGGTTTGGGGTGGGTAACTTGGCGGAACTTAGTCTTTCGCTTGATCTGGCGACCATAGTCAACACTGCGCTCACGGTTGCGGTGATAGCGCCTGGTGTGATCATCATTGCGACCCGCAGTGTATTTCTTGATGGGCGCAAGCAATCTGTTTCGGGAGCGATTATCGAGTATTTGATCACGTCATCGATCTATTTTGCGTTTGCAGTTCCGCTGTTTCTCGAAACTGCAGTTCTGACGTGGTGGAGTGCTATTGCATTTCTGATCGTCATCCCTCTTGTAGTCGGGCTAGTTTGGGGTTTCGCATCGC
>DBBA01000076.1:0-429 GCA_002291955.1 Rhodobacteraceae bacterium UBA996
CGCCTGCCAGCCCCCCGCCCATGCCCGCCCTGACGCCCCGCGCGGCGTCCGAGATCGTCCTCTTGGGCGCGATCTGGGGCGGCTCGTTCCTGGCCGTCCGGGTGGCGCTGGACGCAATGCCGGTCGCGTGGATTGTCGCGCATCGCGTGGCCTGGGCCGCACTGGCGCTGTGGCTGGTCGTTCGCATCGCGCGCCTTCCCGTGCCCCGCGGAGGCGACCAATGGGCGCGGCTGGCCGTGATGGGCGTGCTCAACAACGTGATCCCGTTTGCCCTGATCCCCTGGGGGCAGCAGCACATCGAGACGGGGCTGGCCGCGATCCTGAACGCGACCACCGCCGTGATGGGCGTGCTGGTCGCCGCGGCCCTTGTGTCGGGCGAAAGGCTGACGCTGCGGCGGATGGTCGGCGTCCTGACGGCGCTGGCGGGGG
>DBBA01000076.1:757-7163 GCA_002291955.1 Rhodobacteraceae bacterium UBA996
CGGCGCTGGCGGGGGTGGCGCTGGCCATCGGGCCCTCGGCGCTGGCGGGCTTCGACCTGCGGTCGGCGGGGCAGTTGGCCGTCCTCGGCGTCACGCTCAGCTATGCGCTGGCCTTCGCCTGGGCGCGGCGGGCGCTGGCGGGCGTGCACCCGGCGACGTCGGCCGCGGGGATGCTGACCTGCTCGGCCGTGGTCGCCGTACCGGCCGCGGTCCTGCTGGACGGGGCGCCGACGCTGCCGGGCCCCGCGGCCCTTGTGGCGATGGCCTGGCTCGCCCTGCCCGCGACGGCGCTGGCCTATCTGCTGTACTTCCGCATCGTCCGCGCCGCCGGGGCGGGCAACGCGGGGCTGGTCACGCTGTTCGTGCCGCCCGTGGCGATCCTGCTCGGCACCGCCGTCCGGGGCGAGGCGCTGGGTCCGCACGCCCTGGCAGGGTTCGCCGTCATCGGCGCGGGTCTTCTGATCCTGAACCCGCCGCGGCTGCGGGTGCGACCCGTGCATTGACCCCCTTGCCTGCGCCCCGTTAGGTGGCACCGGGCCAAGGCTTGGGGGCGGCAATGATCTACCGGACGGCGGACGACTGGCGGCAGGCCTCCGCCAAGCGCGTGCTGTTCTTCGGCATGTCGGGCCTGGGCAAGACGCATCTGGCGAACATGCTGCGCGCCGCGGGGGGGTGGTTCCACTACTCGGTCGATTACCGCATCGGCACCCGCTACATGGGCGAACTGATCGCCGACAACTTCAAGCGCGAGGCGATGAAGGTGCCGTTCCTGCGGCAGCTTCTGCTGACCGACAGCGTCTACATCGCGTCGAACATCACGTTCGACAATCTGGCGCCGCTGTCCACCTATCTGGGCAAGCCGGGCGACCCGACCAGGGGCGGCCTGACCTTTGCCGACTACCGCGTCCGGCAGGACCAGCACCGCGCGGCCGAGATCGCCGCCCTGCACGACACCGTGCGCTTCATCGACCGGGCGGCGGACCTGTATGGCTACCCGAACTTCGTCTGTGACAGTGGCGGGTCGATCTGCGAGGTGGTGGACCCGGGCGACCCCGCCGATCCGGTCCTGTCGCATCTGGCCGCCCATTTGCTGATGGTCTGGATCGAGGGGTCGGAGGCGCATACCGCCGACCTGATCGCCCGCTTCGACCGGGCGCCGAAGCCGATGTACTATCGCCCGGATTTCCTGACCGCCGCTTGGGCCGAATATCAGGCGACGACCGGGGCGAACGAGGCGACAGTGGACCCCGACGCCTTTGTCCGCTGGACCTATGCCCGCGCGCTTGCGCATCGCCAGCCGCTGTATGCGGCGATGGCGCGGAACTGGGGGGTGAAGGTGCGCGCCGAGGACGTGGCGACCGTGCGCAGTCCCGCCGACCTGGACGACCTGATCGCCGGGGCGATTGCGGCCCGGGGCGGCCTGCCGCTTGCAGCCGCCGGACCGCACGCATAGCTTCCCGGTTCGCGTCGGAGACCTCCCATGCCCATCACCCTGCCCGAGACCCTGCCTGCCTTTGACGTGCTGTCGCGCGAAGGGGTCATGGTCATGGGCGCGGGGCGCGCCGCGCGGCAGGACATCCGGCCCCTGCGGGTGGCGCTTCTGAACCTGATGCCCAAGAAGATCCAGACCGAGAACCAGTTCGCCCGGCTGATCGGCGCCACGCCGCTGCAGATCGAGCTGTCGCTGATCCGGATGACGGAACACCAGACCAAGACGACCGCGGCCGAGCACATGGCCGAGTTCTATCGTCCGTTCCAGGACGTGAAGGACGAACGCTTCGACGGGCTGATCATCACCGGCGCGCCGATCGAGCACCTTGATTACCACGACGTCACCTACTGGGACGAACTGACCGAGGTGTTCGACTGGACCCAGACCCATGTCCATTCGACCTTTGGCGTCTGCTGGGGGGGCATGGCGATGCTGTGGCATTTCCATCGCGTGCCGAAGCACATGCTGGCGGCCAAGGCGTTCGGCTGCTTTCGCCACCGCAACCTGGCGCCCGCGTCGCATTACCTGCGCGGGTTCTCGGACGACTGCGTGATCCCGGTCAGCCGCTGGACCGAGATCCGCCAGGCCGAGGTGGACCGGGTGCCGTCCCTGCGCACGCTTCTGGGGTCCGACGAGGTCGGTCCCTGCCTGATCGAGGATCCGGGGCACCGCGCGCTCTATATCTTCAATCACTTCGAATACGACAGCGGCACCCTGAAGGAAGAGTACGACCGCGACGTGGGGGCGGGAAAGCCGATCAACGTGCCGCAAAACTACTATCCGGGCGATGATCCGTCGCGTCCGCCGATGAACCGCTGGCGCAGCCATGCGCATCTGCTCTACGGCAACTGGATCAACGAAATGTACCAGACCACGCCCTATGATCTGGCCGATATCGGCAAGACGGGCTGAGACCGCGGGCGGGTGAAACCGTTTCGCGGTCTGCCCCGTATCTGTGGGCATGAGGGCGATGGTGACGGCAACGATCCTGATTTCCACGGTGGCACTCGCGGGCTGCGGGGTGCTGGTGGACGGGCGCGCGTCCACGCGGGAACGCGCGGCGGAAGCGGCGCATCCGCCGGAAGGCGCGTTCGTCACGCTGCCTGACGGGCGGCGGGTGCATTACGTCCAGCGCGGCACCGGGCCGGATGTGGTGCTGATCCACGGGGCGTCGGGGTCCACCCGCGACTGGACCTTCGGCTTCATGGACCGGTTGGTGGACCGCTACCGGGTGACGGCGTTCGACCGTCCGGGGCTGGGGTTCACCGACCGCGCGAGCCCGGCCTATGGCGGGGCGTTCAACACCGCGGCCGAAAGCCCGGCCGAACAGGCCGCGATGCTGGCTGCGGCGTCGCGTGCGCTGGGGATCGACCGGCCCGTGGTGGTGGGCCACAGCTATGGCGGTGCGGTGGCGCTGGCCTGGGGGCTGGACCATGACCCCGCCGCGCTGGTGCTGGTGGGGGCGGTGTCGAACCCCTGGCCGGGGGGGCTGGGGGCGCTCTACGGCATCAATTCCTCGGCCCTGGGCGGGGCGGGGGTGGTGCCGCTGATCACCGCCTTTGCGCCCTTGTCGCGCGCCGATGACGCCATCGCGACGATCTTCGAGCCCCAGCCCGCGCCACCCGGCTATGCCGACCACATCGGCGTCGGCATCATCCTGCGGCGCGAGACGCTGCGGGCGAACGCCCGGCAGGTGAACAGCCTGCGGCCCCATGTGGTGGAGATGGCGGCGCGCTATGGCGAACTGGACCTGCCGGTCGAGATCCTTCACGGCGACCGCGACACCATCGTGCCGCTGGCGATCCATTCCGAACCGCTGGCAGGCCAGATCGCGGGGGCGCGGCTGACCGTGCTGCCGGGGATCGGCCACATGCCGCACCATGTGGCCGCGGGCGAGGTCGAGGCCGCGGTGCACCGGGCGGTTGCGCGGGCGCAGGGGGACTGACGCGCGTCAGGCGGCCGGGTCGTGCAGGCCAGAGGAAATTTGACAGCACTCAACGTGTCCCCAATTGACGGCCCCATTTCGTGTCATTATTGGTGTCACAAAACAGCGCCGAGTCGCCCCCCACATGACCGACACCACACGCACGTACCGTTCGCCCCTGCGCGACGCTCAGGCGCAGCAGACCCGCATGCGCATTCTGGATGCAGCGCTCGACCTGATGGCCGATGCCGCTTCCGACACGGACCTGACGATCGACGCCATCGCCCGGGCTGCGGCGGTCGAACGCCGGACGGTGTTCCGGCATTTCGAGAGCCGCGATGCGCTTCTGGCCGAGGCATTCCGCCGCCTGGGTGAGCGGTTGGGTGTGCCGACGGAACCGGCCACGCGAGACGCGCTTCTGCATGGTCCGCGCGACGCATTTGCGGTCTTCGACGCCCATGACGGCACCATCCGGACGGCGCTGCACAGCCCAGCCGGGCGGGCCATGCGCCAACAGTCCGTCGCGCGACGGCAAGCAGCATTTGCCGCCGCGCTCGACCGCGACCTTGGCCACCTGCCCGGCCCCGTCCGGGCGCAAGTCGAGGCCGTCGCTCACCTTCTGTTCAGCGCCAGCGCTTGGGAGGTGATGAAGGATTACGGCGGTCTGTCTGGCGCCCAAGCCGGGCAAGCCGCCGCCTGGGCGCTTCAGGCGATGCTGTCCGCGGTCGCCCGGGGCGAGGTTCCAGCGGACGATCAGACACAGACAGAGGACTGACGACATGCCGTTTTCGCCCATTACCCCCGCCACGGCGGACACACTCTGGGTCCTGTCCGACCGGGTGCGTTTCCTGGGATCCATGCCGGGCACCGACCTGACCCTGCTCGAGGTGACCGTGCCGCCCGGGTCCGGCACACCGCCCCACACGCACCCTTCGGCCGAGTTGTTCTACATTGCCTCGGGAGAGGTCACCTTTGGCGACTTCACGCCGGGAGCACCGCCCGCGATGACCACGGTTCCCGCGGGGTCAGCCCTGTCGGTCCCGTCGATGGCACCGCACAACTATCGCAACTCGGGCGCCGGGGACGCCGTGATGCTGGTGCTCGTCGATCCGACGCTCGTGTCGTTCTTTCGTGACTTTGGGCGCTCCGCGCCTCCGATGACGGGTGAAGCGCCGGACTTCGGAGCGGTCATGGCCGCGATGGGCCGCCACGGGATCGCGCTGGTGGCGTGACGATCACGCTGGGTCCGTTTCCCGCGGATCGCGAGGCGCTGCCCGGGCATCCCCCGGGAGGCGCCGCACAGGACCAGGGCGACGCGCGTTCGTGCTTCCCCGGGCGGGTCACCACCCCTACATAGGGCGGACGGAGGACTGCCCATGCCCGACACCCCCCCTGCCACCGCCCTGCCCTTCGGCGGTGCGATAAGCCGCTACTTCCGCGAGGAGGCGCCTGCCGACATCCGCAAGGCCATCGAGGACGGCGACCCCGACGAGGTGCTGACCGACAGCTACCCCTATGACCGCTGGATGAAGAAGAAGGCCTATGAGGCCGAGATGGACCGGCTGCAGCTGGAACTGGTCAAGCTGCAGGGCGACCTGAAGGCCACGGGCAAGCGCATGGTCCTGGTGTTCGAGGGGCGCGATGCGGCCGGCAAGGGCGGCGCGATTTCCCGTGTGACCGAGAACCTGAATCCCCGCGTCGCGCGGATCGTGGCGCTGTCCAAGCCGTCCGACGTGGAAGCCGGGCAGTGGTACTTCCAGCGCTACATCGCGCATCTGCCGACGAGGGGCGAGATCGTGCTGTTCGACCGGTCCTGGTACAACCGCGGGATCGTCGAGCATGTGTTCGGGTTCTGCAAACCCGAGGACCGCGCGCATTTCTTCGCCCAGCTGCCGCGGTTCGAGGAGATGCTGGCGGAGGAAGGGTTCCTGTTCGCCAAGTTCTGGCTGAACGTCGGGAGGGCAGAGCAGTTGCGCCGGTTCCTGGCGCGCGAGGGCGATCCGATGAAGCGGTGGAAGCTGAGCCAGATCGACGTGGACGGGCTGCCGAAATGGGACGCCTATTCGGAGGCGATCCGCGAGACGCTGGACCGCAGCCATACCGACGCGGCCCCATGGACCGTGGTGCTGGCCGACGACAAGTACCGCGCCCGGCTGGAGGTTGTCCGCCACATCCTGTCCCTGACAGACTATGCCGGCAAGGGCGACATCGGCACGCCGGACACACGCATCGTGGGTGGCCCGGACATCCGGCGTGGGTAAGCAGGGCTACCACCACGGCAACCTGCGCCAGGCGCTGGTGGACGCCGCCCTGTCCCTGATCGAGGAGAAGGGCCCGACCGGCTTCACCCTGTCCGAGGCGGCCAAGCAGGCGGGGGTGACGCCGGCCGCCGTGTACCGGCATTTCGAGGGGCGCGACGACCTGATCGCCGAGGCGGCCTTGCAGGGCTACGGCATCTTCGCCGACCTGATGGACCACGCCTGGAACAGGGGCCAGCCGTCCGCGCTGGCCGCCTTCGAGGCGACGGGGCGCGCCTACCTCGCCTTTGCGCGGCGGTTCCCCGGGCATTATGTGGCGATGTTCGAAAGCGGCATCTCCATCAACCGCACCCCCGACCTGGCACATGCGGCGCGACGGGCGTCGGACGTCCTGGAACGGGCGGCGGCGGCCCTGTCCGAGCACATCCCGGTCCACAAGCGCCCGCCCGCGGCGATGTTTTCCGCGCATATCTGGGCCCTGAGCCACGGTGTGGTGGAACTGTACGCCCGCGGCGGGCCGGGACGCACGTCACCCTTCCCGCCCGAGGACCTGCTGGAAGCAGGCATCGGCGTATACCTGCGGGGGCTCGGGCTGATCCCGCCGGACGCCTAGGCCCGCGATGCGGGCGGAGGCGGGGGGGCCGGAGGTGGGGGGGGCCGCCCCCCCGCCCGGGGGGGGCCGCCCCGCCCCCCCCGCTTCACGGGCCCGTTGAGAGGAGGGTGGCCGCAAGG
>DBBA01000077.1:0-402 GCA_002291955.1 Rhodobacteraceae bacterium UBA996
TGGCGGGGGACGGGGGCGGCGGTGGGCAGGACAGCATGATCCGGCTCGAGGAGGAGACACCCGCCGACCTGTGGGAGGTCGAGGCGCTCCTGGACCTGTGCTTCGCCCCGGGCCGGACGGCCCTGTCGTCCTATCGCCTGCGCGACGGGGTGGACCCGGTCCGGCGCCTGTGCCTGGTTGCCCGGGACGAGCACGCCATGCTGGCCGGGGCGATCCGCTACTGGCCGGTCCGGGTGGGCGGGCACCCGGCGCTGCTGCTTGGTCCCGTGGCCGTCCACCCCACCCGGCAGGGCGAGGGGCTGGGCGGCCTTCTGATGGTCGAAAGTCTGGCCGAGGCGGTGCGGGCCGGCTGGTCCCGCGTCATGCTGGTGGGCGATGCCCCCTATTACCGCCGCTTCGGGT
>DBBA01000077.1:737-2810 GCA_002291955.1 Rhodobacteraceae bacterium UBA996
TATTACCGCCGCTTCGGGTTCCGGCGGCTGGACGGCGTGGTGATGCCGCCCCCCACGAACCCCGACCGCGTTCTGGGCCGGTCTCTGGGGGCCGAGGCCTGGACGGGCATCACCGGCCCCGTGACCCGGTGGGAGGGGCCGACCCCGGGGTGACACGGGGTTTGTGCACATGTGCACAAACGGTCAAGTCATTGCTGTAATTCGGAAAGAGGTGTGCACGGTAGGGTTTGGTTAACCTGCGTGCACGAGGCGTGACCGGGGCGGGCGTTGCCCGCTCGGGGCAGTGCGTGCAAGCACGCACCCCAATCACCGCCGCCCGGCGCCGATTGCGCTACGCCGTCGTCGGGGCTGGCTTCGACCGGCGGGTCGTCGGCATCGACCACCTCGATCTCCGGCACTTCGTCCGCCGCCACAGCCTTGGTCAGCAGCAGCTCCGGCAGCCATCCGGTGCCCGCCAGCAGCTCCTCGGCCGCTGCCGCCATCTCGGGCTTCTTCAGCCCGGCGATCCAGTCAGCGGCCTTGCTGCCCTTCGCCTCGCGCACCGCCTCCAGGATGCGCGCCTTGGTGACCCGCGCCGCCGGTTCCGTCGCCAGTGCGATGAGCGGCGAGGTGAAGCTGTCATGCGACAGGGCTTCGTCGGCCGTATCGAACGGATCGCGAGAGTCTTCCGGTTCGCCATGGTCGTAGCCGGGGTGGGTGGCCTCGATCGCGGCAAGGCGGGCGGCGCGGCGGTAGGCCAGCATCAGCCGGGCGACGGAGGGAAAGGTCCTGAACCCGTCGACCGAGGGTTTGGGCTGGGGCGCCATCTCGCACCAGAAGGCCAGGATCGAGTCGTCGTCGACCGCGCCGCTGCCGCTGCGGATGCGCTCCTGGCGGGACAGGAAGCGCCGGATCTCGGTAGCTTGGCGTTGGGCGTGCTGGCTGTCCAGCCGCGGGCGCAGCCAGCGGTCGACCGCCATGCGAAGGGCTTCGGCGGTGGCATGGGCGGCCCCGGGCTGGCAGTCCCCCGGTGCCGGGCGGGTGACCGGGTCCAGCAGCGCGGCGACGGTGGCGTAGCCCAGCATGTTGTGGGCCATGTCAAGCCAGCCCGCGACCAGCGGCAGGACTCCCAACGGAAGCGCGAAGGCCGGGCCGCCCTCCCACTCGCCGCCCGCTGGGCGGGCGGGTGCCATGGCGGCCTCGGTCAGCGCCAAGTTGCGGCCGTCGAAAGCAGCCAGCCCGGCCAGCCGAGGCTGGCCGCGGTGCAGAAGGTCGGCGAAGGCCGTAGGCGACTGGGTGGGCAAGCGATATAGGGCGCCGACATAGCCTTCGCGCCGGCCGAGCGGCTCGAGCAGGCGCGCCAACCGGACCGCGCGTTCGGCCAGGCCCGGCAGGGCGGGGCCGAGGGTCAACATCTGGCGGGTCAGGTATTCGCCCGTCCGGGGCGGGCACCACTGGCGCCCGCCCGGTCCCGGACGCTCGGTCGTAATGGCCAGGGCCTGCTGCAGTTCTGCCAGGCTGCGGGTATCGTCGTCCTCGGGCGCCACCGGCATGCGCAAGACCCGCTCTTGAGGATCAGGCCGCTCTGGGCCAAGGGGAAGCGTATGTCCGAACGCGGGCGATTTCCAGTTGGCATGGCCGTGCTGCCTGGCGGCGGCACGGCCAGGGGGGGCAGTGGCACGGCAGCGTCGTGCCATCGGGCAGGATCGCCCGGACCTCGGGGTCGGTGACGTCGTTGACCGAAATGGGGATGGTATGGACCACGCGGGCGCCCGGTCCGATGCGGACCTCGTCGCTGACGCGGTGGCGCAGCTGGTTGGTGCCCTGCATCTGTTCGAAGACGAAGGTCACCTCGCCGGTGATCGCGGCCGGGCCGGCGGTCAGCTCGGCCACGGCCCGGGCCAAACCCGGGGCCGCCCTGTCGATGCGGCGGGCGCAGACCGGCGCGGCGGCGGGCTGGGGCTGGACCGGGGTGGCATCGGCGCCGGTCTCGACCGGCGGCACCGGGCTGACGGGCTGGGACAGGCCCAGCAGGATCGCCAGCAGGACATCGAGGAAGGTGGGGGTGCTCATCTAGCAGGCTGCTGAAGAAGT
>DBBA01000185.1 GCA_002291955.1 Rhodobacteraceae bacterium UBA996
GAGTCGCACGCGGTGCAGGACGTGAGTTTCGACCGCCGGCCCGGCCAGACGCTGGCGCTGGTGGGCGAAAGCGGGTCGGGCAAGTCCACCTGCGGGCGGTCGATCCTGCGGCTGGTGGAACCCCAGTCGGGCGAGGTGTCGCTGGGCGGCCAGAACATCCGCGGGCTGGGCCCCGAGGGGCTGCGGCGTGCCCGGCGCGACATGCAGATGGTGTTCCAGGACCCGTTCGCGTCCCTCAACCCCTACATGCAGCTGGGGGCGCAGGTGGCCGAGCCGATCCGCAACTTCGGGCTGGCCGCGGGGTCGGACCTCGACGACCGGGTGGCGCATCTGTTCGACCGGGTGGAACTGCCGCGCAGCTTCCTGCGCCGCTTCCCGCACGAGTTGTCGGGCGGGCAGCGGCAGCGGGTGGCGGTGGCCCGCGCGCTGTCGCTGAACCCCAGGCTCATCATCGCGGACGAGGCCGTGTCGGCGCTGGACGTGTCGGTGCAGGCGCAGGTGCTGGGTCTGATGGCGGACCTGCAGGCGGACCTTGGTCTGTCGTTCCTGTTCATCAGCCACGACATGGCGGTGGTGGAACGCATGTCGCACCATGTGGCGGTGATGTACCTGGGCCAGATCGTGGAGATCGGCCCGCGGGCGGCGATCTTCGAGGACCCGCGCCACCCCTACACGCGGTCCCTGATGGCCGCGGTGCCGGTGGCCGATCCCCGCCAGCGCCGCCTGCGCGAGGATCTGGGCTTCAAGCCCATCGCGTCGCCGGTGTTCCCGCTGGGCCATGTGCGCAAGGCGCCGGTCTACGACATCGTCGCCCCGGGCCATGCGGTGCTGGTCGAGGGCTAGGGGCCTTCCGCATAGGCGGCGTGGTGGAACGCGATCTCCAGCCGCTGGACCCGGCCGAACAGGCGGATCAGGCGGTCCTGCCCGGCCCCGTCCAGCGACGCGCCCGTGCGGTCGACCTCGGCCCGCAGCCACTGGGCCTGCGCGGCGAAGTCGGGGTCAGTGTGCAGGGCGACCCAGTCGCGCAGGTGGGGGTCGGAGACGGGCGTTGCGGCGGCATCGCGGCACCAGGTCCAGTACATCCATTCCGCCGCGAACATGGCCGTGGCGATATCGGCATAGGTCCCGCGCCGGGCGATGCCGAGCATCCCGTCGCGGAAGGACGCGACACCGGGCGTGGCCAGCACGGCCGGGTCGGGCACCAGCCCCCGCGCGGCGAACACGCGCTCGAAATAGGCGACCTGCGCGTTGGCCAGCGCGTCGAGTACCGCGATCAGGCGGCGCTGAGCGGCGATCCCGGGCGCCTTGGCGGTGGCCAGTGCGAAGATGGCGATGGCTGTGTCGACAAAGGCGCCCTCGATCACCAGGTAGCGGTCGAACACGGCGCGCGGCAGGCGGTCGGCGCGGATGTCCTGCACGAAGCGGTGCCCGACCATGCGCCCGAACACGCCCGCATTCGCGCGCAGCATCCGGTCGGACAGGGGTTCGGCGGTCACGCCCCCAGCCCTTCGGCCGCGCGGGCGGTGAAGCGGCGCACGCGGGCGGGGTCCACAGGGTTCCACCACACGCCCCCTTCCTTGAGCGAGGACGCGACGATCACCCCGTTGGTGCGCGCCAGGATCGCCACGATGTTGTCCTCGGTCACGCCGGACCCCACGAGCAGGGGCAGGTGGGTGGCGCTGCCGATTTCCTCGATCTCCTCGATCGTGGCGGCATTGCCGGTGCGCTGCCCCGTGGCGATCACGCCGTCGGCGTCAAAGAACGCGACGTCGCGCGCCAGTTCCGGGATCGACCGGTCGGCGGTGATCGCGTGGCTGCCGTGCTTCACATGCACGTCGGCGAACACCCGCACCCGTTCGGCGCGCAGAAGCGCGCGGTAGCGCAGCGCCTCGGCCGCGCGGCCTTCCATGAAGCCTTCGTTCGCGACATAGGCGTTCGCCCACTGGTTCACGCGGATGAAGTCCGCCCCCCCCGCCACCGCTACCGCAAAGGCGGGCAGGGGGGCGTTGGCCAGCACGTTCACCCCCAGGGGCACGCCTGTGGCCCGCCGCACCCGGTCGGTGATGACCGACAGGCAGGCCGACGTTTCCGGCCCGATATCCTGGGGCTTCGCAAACGGAATGTCGCCGTGGTTTTCCACGATCAGCCCGTGCAGGCCCCCCGCCACCAGATGGTCGGCATCGCGCAGGCAGGCGGTGCAGATCTCCTCCATCGTGGCGCCGCGATAGCGGGGCGATCCCGGCAGGGGCGGGCAATGGATCATCCCGATCAACGCCTTGTCGCGTCCGAAGATTTCCCGTATCGCGCCGGGCGTCCTGTCCGATATCAGCTGCATGTCCGATCCCTTGTAGCGAGGAGACAGCCCCCCATGCGCGCACCCCCGAGCACGGTCCATGTCATCGGCAACATCGCGCTGGACGAGACGTTCCGCGTGGAGGACCTGCCGGTGCCGGGGGCGTCGATCCTGGGGGTGGAACTGTCGCGCGACCTGGGCGGCAAGGGTGCGAACCAGGCGGTGGTGCTGGGCCGCGCGGGGTTGCCTGTGCGGCTGGTGGCCCCCGTGGGGCAGGATGCCCGCGCGGCCGAGATCGGCGCGGCGCTGGCCGCCGAG
>DBBA01000257.1 GCA_002291955.1 Rhodobacteraceae bacterium UBA996
ACTTCGACGTGATCCCGCGCGCGGTGGACGAATACCACCAGCAGCTGCGCGCCTTCCCTGACCAGGACGCAGCCGGCAAGCTGGCCAACCCCGTCTGGCACATCCACAACGGCCAGCCGCCCGCATCCGACATGGTGGTGCCGTTCTCGATGCTGCTCAATCTCGCGTCGGTGTCGGCCGCGCAGGACAAGGACCGGCTCTGGGGCTTCATCCGCCGCTATGCACCCGGCGCCTCGCCCGAGGGGAACCCGCAACTCGACGCCGCCGCCGGGTTCGCCGTGCGCTACTACAACGACTTCGTCCGCCCAGCCCGCATGTTCCGCGCCCCCGACCCCCGCGAACGGGCCGCGATGGAAGACCTCGCCACCCGCCTGCGCGCCTGGGACGGGGGACTGGACGCCGAAGCCCTGCAGTCCATGGTCTTCGCCGTGGGCAAGGACCACGGGTTCGAACCGCTCCGCGATTGGTTCAAGGCGCTGTACGAGGTGCTGCTGGGCGCCTCCGAAGGCCCCCGGTTCGGCGGGTTCATCGCGCTCTACGGCGTGGACGAATCGATCCGCCTGATCGAGGCCGGGCTGAAGGGCGACTTGCAGGCGGCCTGACGCCGCCTGCGCCGTCAGTTCAGGTGCGCCTTCAGGAAGGTCGTCGTCTCGCCCACCATCTGGTCGAGCATATCGGGCCCGGTGAAGGCATTGAAGACGTGGTCCATTTCCATGATCCACGTCTTCTCCTCGCCCTCGTGCGCGGCCAGGAACGCGTCCACCGCCGTGGGCAGCACGGTGGTATCAAGCGTGCCATGCGCCACCAGAAGCGGCCCGGCATAGGACGCCAGTTCCGCGGGCGGATCGAACGTCGCCACGCCCTCGAAGAACCCGCGCTTCAGCGCGATCTCGGCGCCCCAGGTCAGGGTGACGGGAAGGGCTTCGGTCCCCAGCGCCAGCCCCTTCTCCAGCGTCTCGGCACCCACGATCCCGCCGAAACTCTCCTCGGGGTTGGCGACGGCGGCCCACAGGACCAGCGCATCGGGCACGTCCGACCGCCCCGCAACGGCGGTCGCGACCAGCCCGCCTTGGCTCCACCCGATCACGCCCAACCGGTCGCCATCGACAGCCGGGTTCGCGGCAACCCAGGCCAGCGCGGCCAGACCGTCGGCCACCTGCCCCTCGAACGTGGTATCGGCGAAATCGCCCGGGCTCTCGCCCGACCCGCGGAAGTCGATCCTGAGCGACGCGATCCCCTGTTCCGCCAGCAGCCGCGCGGTGCGCGAAAACACGCCCTCGTCCGTGCCCGCCACCGGCAACTCGTCACGCTGGCCGGTGAAGCCGTGGAACAAGAGCACCACCGGCGCGGGGTCGCCCGCGGGCGTCTCCAGCGTGCCGATCACCGGACCCAAGGGCGTGTCGATGGTGACGACCTGTTCGGTCTGGGCCAGCGCCACGGGCGCGGCCAAGGTCAGGGCGAGCAAGCAAAGGGGGCGGGACAGCATCGCGGGGCTCCTTCTGCGGCCTGCCCATAGCGGACCCCAGCCACAGGTGCCTGTCAACGGCGGCACGCGTTTCGCGCGATTGACGCGAAACCTTTGCCCCCTAGCTTTCGTGTATGCGCGAAAGGGAAAACAGCCGATGCGCTACGTCCTGCTTGCCGTCGTCCTGACCATCCTTGCCGTCCTGCCCCTGCGGGCGCAGGAGACGATCGAGGGCGTGATCCGCAGCCAGATCGAGGCGTTCCAGCGGGACGATTTCGCCACCGCCTTCACCTTTGCCTCGCCGGTCATCCAGGGGATGTTCGGCAACCCCGACAACTTCGGCGCGATGGTCCGGCAGGGCTACCCGATGGTCTACCGCCCGGCGGAAGTGACCTTCGACGCCCAGGTGGAACGCGGCGAGCGCACCTACCAGCGGGTGATCCTGCGGGATGCCCAAGGGGCGTATCACGCCGCGGAGTACGAAATGGTCCGCAACCAGTCCGGCTGGAAGATCAACGGCGTGCAGGTGCTGAAACTGCCCGACGTGGGCGCCTGAGGGACGGGGCCCCGGGTGCACGCGCCCCCCATGATCCCCCTCGCCCTTCTGCGGGGGCACGACCGCGCCCGCCCCGGGACCGACGCGGACCGGGCCGCGCTTGCGGCCAGGCGCGCCGCCATCCAGGCCACCCTGACGCGCGAGATCGACGCGCTGCTGGTGCCCCCTGGGGTATGTGCGCGCAGGGGACACCTGGCGGCGGACCAGCGCACTGGCGGTCAGCACCCTGCAGTTCCAGAAGGGACAGCACGGCTTCGGCGCGTTCCTGAACGCCAGCGCGGGTCCCCGCTGGGCCGCGCACCGCCTGCCCCTGCACCGGCTGGCGCGGTTCTGCCCCGAACTCGGGAATCAGGCGCCCGACGAACTGTCCTACCTGCGCCTGCACGACGACGACGCCTTTCGCGCAGGCATCCTGACCGTGATCCGCACCCGGATGGTGCCGTGGATGCAGGCGCGGCACGGCCTGCCCGGGGTGTTCCGGCGCCTCGACCCCGCCGCGATGCGCCGGGTCCCGGTCTTTGCCGACGGCTGAACCGCCGGTTGCCGCCGCAACGCCCGCCCGGTTAGGCTCCGGTTGACCGCCCCTGCCCGATCTTCCCCCGCGACCGGGCCCGAGGGGGACCCTGATGTCGCGGGGAATTCATGAACAAGGCAATCACCGACGGGCTGGTCCTGATGCCGCCGGCCTTCGGGCCGAACCTGTCGCAATGGTCGCGCGAGGACGGGCGGTCCGGGCAGGGCACCTATCAGGGCGCGTCGAACGCGGCCTTCGTGCCCGCGGATGCCGAGTTCGGCGGCTGCCTGGAACTGCTCAAGACCGAAGGCACCCAGCGCCTGCGCTTCACCGGCGAGACGCCGATCCTGCCGGGCTGCTACCTGCGCATCTCGGCCCGGGTCAAGGCGGTGTCGGGCGCGCTGCCGTCCGTCCGGGTCGCGGCCTGGGCAGGCGGCGCGGGCGGCGTGGCGGTGACGGGCGTGCCGCTGACCGGCCCCTCGGTCACGCTGACCACCTATGGCCAGAGCGTCGAGATCAGCGCCATCGTCGGCACCGGCCTGCGCACCGGCGTGACCATGACCTGGAGCAGGGCCGCCCTGTTCGGCCATTTCGGGCTGGACCTGACGGGGCCGAACGGCGGCGTCGTACGGATCGACGACCTGCGGATCGAGGACATCACCGGCGCCTTCCACCGCAAGCTGATGGACTGGGTGGACGTGCGCGACTATGGCGCGGTCGGCGACGGGATCGCCGATGACAGCGTGGCGTTCGAGGACGCCGACAGCGCCGCGGCGGGCCGCACCGTGCTGGTGTCGGCGGGCCTGTACCGCCTGGCGCAGAACGTGACCTTCGAAAGCCCGGTCCGGTTCGAAGGCACGGTGACGATGCCCGCCGACCGGCGGCTGGCGCTGACCCGCAACTTCGACCTGCCGACCTATGCCGCCGCCTTCAACTCCGAGGTCGAGGGCTTCCGCCGCGGCTGGCAGGCGCTCCTGTCGTTCTCGGACCACAACGAATTCGACCTGGCCGGACGGCGGATCGAGGTCTCGGCGCCCATCGACATGGCCGCCGCGGCGGGGGTCACGAGCCATGCCGTCCGGCGGGTCATCCGCAACGGGCAGTTCAACGTGCAGCCAGGGGCGGCCTGGGATACGGCCACGGTCACGTCGGCGGCCAGCTATGCCGCGACGAACCCCCTGCGGCTGACGGCGGTGGCCAACGCCGCCAACATCGTGGTGGGCGCGCGCGTGACCGGCACCGGCGTCGGGCGCGAGGTCTATGTGGCCG
>DBBA01000249.1 GCA_002291955.1 Rhodobacteraceae bacterium UBA996
TTTCGACCGCACCGACACCGGGTTCTCGTCGATCTCCAGATGCGACAGGGCCGCCTTGGCCGCCGTGACGTTCGCCTTCATCGGTCACACCCCCATCAGGTCATCAAGCTCGGCATAGTCGGGAAGTCGCCGGTCGATCTGCACGCCGCCCCGCAGCACGATCCGGTCGGACTGCGGGCGCGCGAAGAACTCGGTCCACTCCCGCGCCCGGAAGATCACGAGGTCGGCGGGCGCCCCCTCAGCCAGCGACGGCGGGGTGACCGCCATCGCCTTCGCCGGGTTCGCGCCGAAGGCCAGCGCCCAGTCGTCGCGCGAATGGTCCAGATGCGCGATCCGCGTCGCCTCGCGCATCACCTCGACCATGTCGAGATCGCCATAGGCATAGAACGGGTCGCGCGTGTTGTCCGACGCGAAGGATACGTTGATGCCCCGCGCCGCCATCTCGTGCACCAGCGTCACCCCGCGCCAGCGCGGCGTCCGGCCCCCACCGACCCGGTCCTGCAGGTACAGGTTGCACATGGGCAGCGACACGACGTTCAGCCCGGCGCGGGCCACAAGGTCCAGCGTGCGCATCGCCTGCGCCTCGGGCTGCACGGCCAGCGAACAGCAGTGCCCGACGGTGATCGGCGCTGCGAACCCCACCTCCAGCGCGATCTCGGCAATCGCGTGCAGGGTGGCCACGTTCGGATCGCCCGTCTCGTCCACATGGAAGTCCGCGTGCAGGCCCCGGTCGGCGGCCAGCCGGAAGAACGCCCGCAGCCGGTCCTTCAGGTCGGGCACCGGATAGGTGACCATCCCCAGCACACCGCCCGATTCCGCCACGATGTCGGCGGTGTTGCGGAACGGGCCCTGCCCGTCGGCGGTCACATCCTCGCACCCCACAAGGCACGCGGCTTGCAGGTCCACCCGGCCCGCCCAGTCGGCGCGCAACTCGCGGAACACGGCAAAGCAGATGGCATCCTGCGGCGGGCGGCTGTCCAGATGGGTGCGGATCGCCCGCGTCCCGTGGGCATAGGCGCAGCGCAACCCGAACTCCATCCGGCGGCGCACGTCATGCGCGTCCCAATGCGCCTCGCGGTCGGCCCCCACGGCGGTCAGCGCGCCCATGAACGTGCCGTCCGGGTTCGGGCGGCGCGGCCAGATGTGGCCCTTGTCCAGATGGGTGTGCATGTCCACGAAGGCGGGCAGCACCAGGGCACCCGCCATGTCCACGCCGATCGGCTGCTCGCCCGCGATCAGACCGTCCGCCACCGACAGGTTGGTGCGGATCAGCCCGCCCGGTTGTCCGATCAGACAGGCGGGCACCGTCACGTTTTCCAGTGTCACCGGCCCCGCCGGCAGCTTTCGGAAGTCCATCATCCCTCGCGCTTCAACGCGCTCTCGTGCCACTTGTGCAGAAGGAGCCAGGTGACCCAGGACAGGACCAGATAGATCGCGATCCCGGTCAGGATCACCAGCACCAGCGCCGCGAACATCCGCGGCACGTTCAGCCGGTAGGACGATTCAAGGATCCGGAACGCCAGCCCCGCCGACTGCCCGCCCGACCCCATCGTGAACTCGGCCACCACCGCGCCGATCAGCGCCAGTCCCCCGGCGATCCGCAGCCCCCCCAGGAAATAGGGCAGCGACGACGGCAGTTGCAGGAACCGCAGCCGCTGCCAGCGGCTGGCGCGATAGATCGTCATCAGGTCGCGCAGGTTGTGGTCCGACGACTTCAGCCCCAGCGCGGTGTTCGACAGCACCGGAAAGAACGCCACGATCCAGGCGATGAACAGGACCCGCGCGATGTGGCTGTCGATGTAGATGAAGATCAGGGGCGCAATCGCGATGATCGGCGTGACCTGCAGCACCACCATGTAGGGAAACAGGCTCATCTCGATCCAGCGGGACTGGGTGAACAGGATCGCCAGCCCGCCCCCCCCGATGATCGCCAGGATCAGCGCCAGCACCGTGATCCGCACCGTCGTCCACCAGCTGCCCGCCAGCGAGCCGAAGTCCTCGACCAGCGTCTGCATCACCAGGAACGGCCCCGGCAACTGGTAGTGCGGGATCTCGTACACCGTCACCGCCCCCTGCCACAGCAGAATCAGCGCCAGGAACACCGCCGACGGCAGCGCCCAGCGCAGCGTGCGCTCGCGGCGCATCAGGGCCAGCCGCCCCGCCTCCTCGGCATCGACGACCGGGGCGGACTGGGTGTTCGTCGCCCGCGACGGGCCTGCATCGGTGACGGCCATGGTCCTATCCCTCGTGCGCCACGCCCTGCATCGCCTCGGCCAGCGCCTCGGACGCGGCGCGGCAATGGGCGACGTATTCGGTCGAGGTGCGGAACGCTGCGTCCCGCGGATAGGGCGCATCCACCGCCAGTTCCCGGATCACGCGCCCCGGCCGCGCCGCCATGATCACGATCCGGTCCGACAGGAACACGCTCTCGAACACCGAATGGGTCACGAAGATGACCGTGCAGTCCAGCTTTTCCCGCATGGCCAGGAGGTCGTTGTTCAGCTTGAACCGCGTGATCTCGTCCAGCGCGGCGAACGGCTCGTCCATCAGGATCAGCCGCGGATGGGTCACCAGCGCGCGGGCGATCGACACGCGCATCTTCATGCCGCCCGACAACTCGCGCGGATAGGCATTCTCGAACCCGGTCAGCCCCACCATCGCCAGCGCCTCGGCAATGTCGGGCATCACCTGCGCCCTCGACTTGCCGCGCAGGCGCAGGGGCAGCCAGACGTTTTCCGCCACCGTCGCCCAAGGCATCAGGGTCGGTTCCTGGAACACCACGCCCAGCGTGTCGCGCGCTTGCGGGTCCTCCCAGCGGACGCGGCCGCGCGTGGGCTGCATCAGCCCCGAGATCAGCCGCAGCGCGGTGGACTTGCCACAGCCCGACGGACCCAGAAGCGAGATGAAGTCGCCCTGCCGCACCTCCAGCGCCATGTCGCGCAGGGCGACGACGCTGGTCCCGAACACCTTGTCCACATGGTCGAGCGACAAGATCACGGGCCGCGCGGCCCGTGCCCGTGGCGTGCCCGCGGCGAAGTCCGCCGCAGGCAGGTTTGCGCCATCCGCCATCACTGGACGCCGAGCGCCTTCTTCACTTCCAGCGAGGCGCCGTTGTTGGTGTACTCCAGCGTATAGGCCTGCGTGTAGTCGAGGTCGGCCGACAGCACGCCCACCGCCACCATCTTGTCGAAGAAGTCCTTCATTCGTTCGTCGGTCATCGCACCGATGCCCAGCGTCAGCGCGTCGCCCGAATCGACGATCCCGAACTCCTTCATCGCGTTGATCGAGAAGGCGAGCTGTTCGTCGGTCATCTCGGGGTTGTCTTCCTGGATCTTGGCCAGCGCCGCGGCGTTGTCTCCGTACAGGAAGTTGGCCCAGCCCTTGGCCGACCCTTCCACGAAACACTTCACCGCCTCGGACTTGGCTTCCAGCGTCGGGCGCATCGCCACGATGGTGGTCGAGTAGGACGTATAGCCGTTGTCGGCCAACAGCCACGACACCGGCGCGAACCCGGCTTCCTGCTCGATGGCATAGGGTTCAGAGGTGACATAGCCCTGCTGCGCCGACCGCGGGTTGGCGATGAAGGCCGCCGGGTTGAACGTGTAGGGCACACGCTTGGCCGGGTCCCAGCCCGCCGACTGCTCGAAGTACTTGAAATAGGTGACGAAGCCCTCGTCGCCGATGATCAGCTGGTCAAGCCCCGCGATCTCCTCGAAGGACGACACCGCGCCCGGGTGGGTCATCACCACCTGCGGCTCCTTCTGGAAATCCGCGGCGACGATCACCATCGGCACGCCTTCGGCGACCGCGCT
>DBBA01000251.1 GCA_002291955.1 Rhodobacteraceae bacterium UBA996
CCCACGGCCAGCCGCTTTGGTGCCACCAGCGCGACGAAAACCGTCATCCGACCTGACGCCATAACGTGCAGATGCCCGGCGTTGGAGCGGCTGCCCGCGGCCATCCGCTACCCTCCGGTGCAAACGGTGGACGCCCAAGCCCCTGCGCGTTAGGTCACTGCGATGGACGCCACCGGCCCCTATGACGGTCTGCCCCGGCGGCGCAAGGCGCTTCGCCGCGCAGCCGCGCCGCCCCTGATCGTCGGCTGGCGCGAGGTGGTGTCGCTGCCTGCCCTTGGTATCCCGCGCATCACGGCCAAGATCGACACCGGCGCGCGGACATCCGCGCTCCACGCCACCCGCATCGTCCGCTTCACCCGGGATGGCGCCGACTGGGTGCGGTTTCACATCCCCCACGGCGGCATCACGCACGCGCAGGACTGTGAGGCGCCGGTGGTGGACCGGCGCGAGATCCGCAACACCGGGGGCCTGCCCGACCTGCGGGTCGTCATCGAAACGTCGCTTGCGATGGGCGCGCGGCGCTGGCAAATCGAGGTCTCGCTGGCCGACCGGGGCGCGATGACCGCGCCGCTGATCCTGGGTCGGACCGCGCTCCGCCGCCACGGGATCGTGGTGGATGCGGGGCGGTCGTGGCTGGCGGGCCATCCCGGGGAGTCGACATGATCAAGGTGTGGGGCCAATGAAACTCGTCATGCTGTCGCGCAATGCCGAGCTCTACAGCCACCGCCGCCTGCGCGAGGCGGCGGAAGCGCGCGGGCATACGATGGACATCATCAACCCCCTGCGCTGCTACATGAACATCGCGAGCCGCCGCCCCGAAATCTATTACAACGGGCAGATGCTGCCGCGCTTTGACGCGGTGATCCCGCGGATCGGCGCGTCGGTCACGTTCTATGGTCTGGCCGTCCTGCGCCAGTTCGAGATGCAGGGGGTCTGGCCCCTGAACGAGAGCGTGGCCATCGGGCGGTCGCGCGACAAGCTGCGGGCGCTGCAACTCCTCGCCCGGGACGGGATCGGGCTGCCGGTGACGGCCTTTGCCTTTGACCCCAAGGAGGCGGGCGAGGTGATCCGGCTGGCAGGCGGCGCCCCGGTCGTCATCAAGCTCTTGGAAGGGACGCAGGGCATCGGCGTGGTGCTGGCCGACACCGAACGGTCCGCCGTATCGGTGATCGAGGCGTTCCGCACGGCGGACGTGAACATCCTGGTGCAGGAGTTCATCAAGGAGGCGGGGGCGAGTGACCTGCGCGCCTTCGTCATCGGCGGCAAGGTGGTGGCGGCGATGGAACGGTCGGGCGCCGAGGGCGAGTTCCGGTCGAACCTGCACCGCGGCGGGTCGGCCAAGCGCGCGCGGATCACGCCCGAGGAACGGTCCACCGCGATCCGCGCGGCCAAGGCCATGGGGCTGAACGTCTGCGGCGTGGACATGCTGCGGTCGAACCACGGGCCGGTGGTGATGGAGGTGAACTCGTCCCCCGGGCTGGAGGGGATCGAGGCCGCGACGGGGCTGGATATCGCGGGCAAGATCGTCGAGTTCCTGGAGCGGAACGCCGAGGACGGGCAGACCCGGACCAAGGGGAAGGGCTGAGGCGATGGCGGGCGGGCGCGAGGGGGTGCTTCGCGCGCCCTTCGAGATCGGCGGGCGGCGGGTGGCACCGGGCACGCGGGTGACGGTGGACCTGCCGGTGAGCCGCATGTCGGACCACACGCCGGTGACGCTGTCGGTGCATGTGGTGCATGGGCGGGAACCCGGGCCGGTGATGTTCGTGTCGGCGGCCATGCACGGCGACGAGGTCGCGGGGATCGAGATCGTGCGGCGGCTGCTCAGGGCGCCCGCGCTTGACCGGCTGGCGGGCACGCTGATGGCGGTGCCGATCGTGAATACCTTCGGCTTCCTGAACCAGTCGCGGTATCTGCCCGACCGGCGCGACCTGAACCGGTCGTTCCCGGGGTCGGCGGGCGGGTCGCTGGCGGCGCGGCTGGCGCATCTGTTCCTGACCGAGGTGGTGCGGCGCGCGCAGGTGGGGGTGGACCTGCACACGGCGGCGTCCGCGCGGACGAACCTGCCGCAGGTGCGGGTGTCGCCGACGAACCTGCGCCTGTTGCCCCTGGCCGATACGTTCGGCGCCCCCGTGGTGCTGGTGACGCGCCTGCGCGAGGGGTCGCTGCGCATGGCGGCCGAGGCGATGGGGGTTGACGTGCTGCTCTACGAAGGCGGCGAGGGCTTGCGGTTCGACGAGCCGTCGGTGACGGCGGGCGTGGCCGGGTGCCTGCGGGTGATGCAGGCGCTGGGCATGGTCGGGTCGCGCGCCGTGCCGCGCGCCCGCGCCCGGCCCGTGCGGTCCACCCGGTCGGTCTGGGAACGCGCGCCCGCGGGGGGCCTGATGCGGGCGTTCCGCGCGACCGGCGAGGCCGTGGCCGCGGGCGACCTGCTGGCGGTGGTGTCCGACCCCTTCGGCGAGGTCGAGGCCGAGGTGCGCGCGAGCGTCACCGGGCTGATCGTCGGCGGGTCGGTGCTGCCGGTGGTGAACGAGGGCGACGCCCTGTTCCACATCGCCGAGATCCGCGACCCCGCCGCTGCCGAGGCCGCCGTGCGCGCCGCCGAGACGCAGGCCCTTCCCGACGAGGACGAGATCATCTGAGGCGTTGGCGGTCGCAGGGCCGGAGGCGGGGGGCGCCGCCCCCCGGCACGCCGTTGGCGTGCTCCCCCCGGGGTATTTCGGAGAGGATGAAGTGGTGAGGGCCGCCCGGACAGGTGTCCAGTGGATCGAGGGCGGATCAGGGATCGGTCCGGGGGACCGATCCCCCGCCCGAGGGGTCAGGCCGGGACACCCGAGCCCCACGGGCAATGGTCCATGTCCGAGGGCCGGGGCGCGGCCCCCGGGGCGATGAGGTCGCTCAGCACGGTCCTGCCCCCTGCGAAAAGAAGTGGACGCGCGGGGGGTGGGCGCGGCACTGTCGCGCCAAAATGGTTGCGGTCAACGGCAGCGAGGGACGGTCATGATTCGGCGGATCGGTGCGGGGGCGGTGGTGGCCCTGATTGCGGGGACCAGCGGCGCGATGGCGCAGGACCTGGGCGCCTGCGGGCAGCTGGCCGCGCTGACACAGGAATTGCGCGAGCCGCTGCGCCAGGGCTTCGACCAGCGCAGCGTGACGCTGGATATCCGGCGGTCCGAGGCGCGCTATCTGGGCTTCACGCTGGACGGTGCGCAGCCCCTGTTCCTGCGGACCGACGGGGGCGACGCCGACCCGATCATGGCGCTGTTCGACCAGTTCGGGAGCGTGGTCGGCTATGACGACGACGGTGCGGGCGATCTGAATTCGCTTCTGCGCTTCGATCTGGAGGCGGGAAGCTACTGCGCGCAAGTGCGCCTGCACGGGGCCGAACCCTATGACGCGACGGTGGCGCTGATCCTGTCGACCGACGGGGCGGGCTTCCCCGCCGGACCGCCGCCCGAGCCCGGTGCGGGGCCGATGCCCTGCGACACCCCGGCCCTGCAGGACGACCTGGGCGTGCTGACCGCCGGGCGCCTGCCCGCGAGCCTGTCGGGCCGGGTGGCCGAGGACCTGGGCCAGGTGGCCTGGCGCTTCACGCTGGACGCCGAGACGCCGCTGCTGATCGACGCGGTGTCGAACGACATCGACACGGTGCTGTCGCTGTATGACGCGGCCACCGGGGCGCTGGCCTACGAGAACGACGACCACCCCGAGGCGACGGGGTCGAACTCGCGCCTGGCCGAGGCGCTGCCCGCGGGCGACTGGTGCCTGGCCGTGGCGCCGTTCGACTATACCGCCACGGGCAACGTGCTGGTCGTGGCCGCGGCGCCGCCCGCCGACATGGTGCTGGGCGGCGGGGCGGTGTCGGGCGGGTTCGACGGCGGATCCGACCTTGAGGGCTGCGGTGACCTGTCGGCGCTGCCAGTGCTGGCCGAAGGGCTGACCGCGGGCTTTTCGCCCTGGATCTGGGACTGGACCGTGCCCGAGAACGGGCGCGCCGATTTCCGCCTGTCGCTGTCGGAACCGCTGGAGGTGCAGCTGGATGCGGGCTCGCCCTCGCTCGATACGGTGATGACCGTGTTCGATGCGGGCGGTGGGGCCCTGTTCGAGAACGACGACCACCCGGACGTGATGGGCAGCGGGTCGCGGCTGGTCGAGCGGCTGGAGGCGGGCGACTATTGCGTGTCGGTGCGCGGGTTTGCGGGCGCGGGCGGCGATTTCGCGGTGTCGGTGGCGCTGCCGGGGCAGGGCGAGGACTTCTCGGGCGGGTCGGGCACGGCGTCGGCCGGAACGGTGGCGGCCTGCACCGGGCCCAACACCGGCACGCTGGCCTTCGGGCTGACGGCCGGGTTCGCGCCGGTGTCGCTGGGCGCAGAGATCACGGCCGATGGTCCGGCGGACCTGCTTCTGTCGCTGTCGGAGGGGCTGGACGTGCAGCTGGATGCGGCCTCGCCCGTCGTCGACACGGTGCTGGAACTGTATACGCTCGACGGCACCTACATCACCGAGAACGACGACGACTTTGATGCGGGTGGGACCAATTCGCGGATCGTCACGACGCTGGAGCCCGGCGACTACTGCGTGCGGACGCGGGGATTTGGCGATGCGACCGGTCCGGTGACGGTGGCGGTCGCGCTGCCGGGTGCGGCGGCGCCGGTGCCCGAGGGTCCGGAGCTGGTGCTGCCCGCGGCGTTCGAGGAACTGGGGACGCTGGCCGACCAGCCGTTGACATCGCTCGGGCTGACGGCCGACCAGGTGCTGTGGGCGGCGTTCGAGGTCGCCGAATTCGGGCAGGTCGCGGTCAAGGGGGTGAGCCTGGACATGGGGTTTACCCTGACGCTTCTGGCCGCCGACGGGACCGAGATCATGTCGCTTCCGAGCGACGGCGGCGTGGCCAATGTCACCCTGATGCCCGAGCTTCAGCCGGGACGGTATCTGGTGGCGCTGGCCTATCCGTACGAGACCGGGCAGGTCGGCCTGCGGCAGATCACCGTGTCGCGCCCCTGACCGGGCGCGCGCGGGATCGTGACAGGCGCGGGCGTGCCGCCTGTGGCAGGCTAGGCCCATGACGGCGATGCGCGTCTATTCCCGAGCCGAGACCCTGTCGGATGCCGCCGTGCATCTGACCGGCCTCGTGCTGGCCGCAGGGTCGGTGCCGGTGCTGATCGTGCTGGCGGCGATCCTGCGCGGCGATGCCGCCAGTGTCGCGGGCGTGTCGGTCTATGCCGCCACGCTGGCGCTGATGCTGGGGGCGTCGGCGGTCTACAACATGGCCGGTCCCGTGCGGTGGTCGGGCGTGCTGAAGCGGATCGACCACGCCTGCATCTACCTCAAGATCGCGGGGACCTATACGCCGTTCCTGCTGATCGCGGGGCAGGGCTGGGGGTTGCTCGCCACCGTCTGGGCCGGGGCGCTGGCGGGGGCGGGGCTGAAGGCCGTGGCGCCCGACCGGTTCCGGTGGGCGGGGCTGGCGCTGTACCTCGCGCTTGGCTGGGCCGGGGTGATCGGGGGTGGCGCGCTGTTCGCGGCCTTGCCCGGGGCTGTGGTCGTGCTGATGCTGGTGGGCGGGGTGATCTATACCCTGGGCGTCGGGGTGTTCCTGATGGACCGGATGCCGTTCCACATCACCGTCTGGCACGGGCTCGTGCTGGTGGCGACGGGGGTGTTCTACGCTGCCGTCACGGTGGCGGTGGTGGCGGGCTAGGGGTGCGGTAGAACCTTGCAACGTCGGAACAGCGCGCCCCGCCCGGAACAGCCGCGTCAGCGGCCCGGGCAGCGGATGGCCGCCCCCACGGCCAGCCGCTTTGGTGACGTAAGCGCGCGTTCAAGCGTCGCAATGGCCTGACGGGACAAAGTGCCTACCACGGGCGGTGCAGCGGCTGACCGCGGCCATCCGATGCCCTCTGACAGGAGCATGGGCGGGCGGCCTAGGGAACGCGGCCCTGCCTGCCCTACGGATTCAGCCAGCGCCAGACGTGGCTGATGACGACCGACCCCTCGCCCACGCTGCTGGCCACCCGCTTGACCGACCCCGCGCGCACGTCGCCCACGGCGAAGACGCCGGGTAGCGACGTGGCATAGGGGCTGTCGGCCCCGACCTCGGCCCCCGTCCGCACGAACCCGCCCTTGTCCAGCGCGACATGCCCCGCCAGCCAGCCGGTGTTGGGCGCGGCGCCGACCATGACGAAGAGCATGGAGGTATCGAGCCGCCAGTCCTGCCCCGACATGCGGTCGCGGATGGTGATGGCGTCCAGCCTGTCGTCGCCATGCAGGGCCACGACCTCGGTGCAGGTGTGGATGGTGACGGCGGGGTTCTGGCGGAGCCGCGACAAGAGATAGTCCGACATGGACGCGGCGAGCGATGTGCCGCGCACCAGCACGTGCACATGCCGCGCGGTCCGCGACAGGAACATGGCGGCCTGACCTGCGGAATTGCCGCCGCCGATCACCGCGACCTCGGCGCCGCGGCACCAGCGGGCTTCCACGTCGGTGGCGGCATAGGTGATGCCCGCGCCTTCGAAATCTGCATAGCGCGGCAGGTCAAGGCGGCGGTACTGCACCCCGGTCGCCACCACGACCGCCCGCGCGGTGACCGGATCGCCCGCGTCGAG
>DBBA01000235.1:0-122 GCA_002291955.1 Rhodobacteraceae bacterium UBA996
GGTTGTCGTGCACCTCGCCCAAGATGACGATGTCGGCGGGGGGAAGGGTGTAAAGGTCCACGGCCTCGATCTCGCGGGCCTTGCCGGGGCCTGCAGACAGGAAAAGGGCGGCCGAAGCCGCC
>DBBA01000235.1:441-5019 GCA_002291955.1 Rhodobacteraceae bacterium UBA996
GAAAAGGGCGGCCGAAGCCGCCCCCGTCCAGCCCCTGACCAGCCCCCCGGTCATGCCAGGAAATGCCGTACCTCGCGCGACTGGCTTTCCAGGTTGCGCCGCATCTTGGCAAAGGCCGCCGCTTCCAGCTGGCGCACGCGTTCCTTGGACAGGCCCAGCTCCTCGCCCAGGCTTTCCAGCGTCCGGGGTTCGTCGCGCAGCTTGCGTTCCCGCACGATGAAGCGTTCGCGGTCGTTCAGCGCCGACAGCGCGTTGACCAGCCAGCCGCGCAGCGTGTCGATGTCGCGGTCGTGGGCGACGGTTTCCGCGGCTTGCGCGTTGTCGTCCTCGAGCGCCTCGATCCACTCGCGCCCGTCCTCGTCGGACGACTGCGTGGCGTTCAGCGAGAAGTCGGACCCGGCAAGGCGGCCCTCCATCATCTCGACATCGGCCAGCGACACGCCGACCTCGGTCGCGATCATCTGGCGCAGCTGGTGGCTGTCCAGCGTCTCGCCCCGCTGGTTCGCCTCACGCTCAAGCCGGGCCTGGACCCGGCGCATGTTGAAGAACAGCGACTTCTGGCTGGAGGTGGAGCCGGTGCGCACCATCGACCAGTTGCGCATCACGTAGTCCTGGATCGACGCCTTGATCCACCAGACGGCGTAGGTGGAAAAGCGCACGCCGCGGTCGGGGTCGAACTTGTCGGCGGCCTTCATCAGGCCGAGGCCCGCTTCCTGGATCAGGTCGTTCATCGGCGCGCCGTAGCGGCGGAACTTGGCCGCCATCGAGATCGCGAGCCGCATGTAGGCGGTGACGAGCCGGTGCAGCGCCTGTTCGTCGCGCCGGTCGCGCCAGGCGTAGGCCAACTGCAACTCGGTCTCGGCATCGAGAAGTTCCGCCTGCATGGCGCGGCGGGACAGCGTCTGGTCGTTGAGTGCGTCAAGTGCCATGTGAAACCCCCTGGTTCCGGCCTTGTGTCGACGGCCCTTAACTTCGACTGGTACAGGGTCTACGGGGCGCACGCGCAACTGGATCACGGAGAGCCTGAAAAAGATGTTGCCTAAGCTGACGATTGTCCTGGGCGGCGCGAACTCGGGGAAATCGGGGTTTGCCGAGGGGCTGGTGACGGCGACCGGGCGGCCGCGGGTGTATCTGGCGACGGCGCAGGCCTGGGACGCCGAGATGGCGGCGAAGATCGCGGCGCACCGGGCGGCGCGGGGGAACGGCTGGACCACGGTCGAGGTGCCGCTGAAGGTGGGCGAAGCGCTGGCGGAATGCGATCCCGGGGCGGTGGTGCTGCTGGATTGCGCGACGCTGTGGCTGACGAACCGGATGCTGGCCGAGGTGCCGGGCGATGCGGGCGATGCGCTGCTCGCGGCGCTTGCGGGGTGTCCGGCACCGGTGGTGGTGGTGTCGAACGAGGTGGGGATGGGGGTGGTGCCCGATACGCCCCTTGGCCGGGCGTTCCGGGGTGCGCAGGGGCGGCTGAACCAGCGGCTGGCGGCGGCGGCGGGGCTGGCGGTGCTGGTGGTGGCGGGGTTGCCCGTGGTCCTGAAGGGTGCGCTGCCCGGGGATGCGGGCTGATGCGGCTGTGGTGGGTGCGGCACGGGCCGACCCGTGCGCGCGCGATGGTGGGCTGGACGGATGTGCCCGCCGACCTGTCCGACACCGCGCGACTGGCGCGGCTGCGCGCGGCGCTGCCGCTGGGGGCACCCGTGCTGACGTCGGACCTGGTGCGCGCGGTCGTCACGGCCGATGCGCTGGACCTGGGCGGGCCGCGGCTGCCCGCCGATCCGCGCCTGCGCGAGATGCATTTCGGTGCGTGGGAGGGGCGGACAGCCGATGACGTGACCGCCGAGACGCCCGACCTGTTGCGCGACTTCTACGACATGCCGGGTGCCGTGCGCGCGCCGGGGGGCGAGGGGTGGGACGACATGGCCGCGCGGGTGGCCGCGGCGGTGCAGGACGCCGGGCGGCTTGGCCTCGCCGATCTGGTGATCGTGGCGCACATGGGGCCGATCCTGTCGCAATGGGCCGCCGCGCGGGGACTGGCGCCGCTGCAGGCCTTCGGCCAGCGGATCGACAACCTGTCGCTGACGGTGATCGCGCATGGCCCGGGGGCGCGCGCGGTGCGGATGGTCAATCATTGCCCCTGAATCAATGGCCGTGAATCAAGGGCCGTGATGGGCGGGGCCAAGGCGTTTCATTGGCCGTACCACGCGGGGTCAGGCATGCTGGCTGCGCAATCGGGAGAACGGGAATGACCTACGACCTCGGCATCGGCGACCGGGCCTATTCCAGCTGGAGCCTGCGCGGCTGGCTGTTGTTCGATGCCTTTGGTGTGCCGGTCACGGTGCGCCGCGCGCAGATGTACGGGCCGGACCTGCCCGCGCTCCTGGCCGATTTCCCCCCGGCGCGGACGGTGCCGGTGATGCGCACGCCCGACGGGGTCGTCGTGCCCGACACGCTGGCGATTGCCGAGGAACTGGCCTCGCGCCACCCCGGCGCGGGGCATTGGCCGGCCGACCCGCGGGCGCGGGCGGTCGCACGGTCGCTGGCGGCCGAGATGCACGCGGGCTTCACCGCGCTGCGGGGACATTGCCCGATGAACCTGCGGGTCAGTTACACGCACTGCGATCCGCCGGATGCGGTACTGGCCGACCTTGCGCGGCTGGACCTGATCTGGGGCACGGCGCGCGAGCGGACTGGCAGCGCGGGGCCGTGGCTGTGCGGCAACTATTGCGTGGCGGATGTGTTCTTTGCGCCCGTTGCCGCGCGGATCGCGGGCTACGGCTTGCCGGTGTCCGCGGCGTCCGCCGCCTATGTGGCGGCGCATCTGGCGCACCCGTCGTTCCTGCGCTGGCGGCGGCTGGCGCTGTCGGACGGGCCGGATCAGCCGGTCTATGCACGGGACTGGCCCAGGCGCCCGTGGCCCGGTCCTGCCTGAGGTTTTCCAGGCCCGAGCGGCGTTTACCCTTCGCTAACCACTGCCGCGTTAACCATTCCTGACAGCAGCGGGGAGCGGGCATGGTCGCGCGGGCCTATACGGTGGCGTTCGAGGGGCTCGAGGCGCGGCTGGTCGAGGTGCAGGTGGCCGTGCTGCCGGGCCTGCCGGGCTTCAGTCTGGTGGGCCTGCCCGACAAGGCCGTGACCGAGGCGAAGGAGCGGGTCCGCGCCGCGCTGGCGGCCTTGTCCATCGCGCTGCCGTCCAAGAAGATCACCGTGCACCTGTCGCCCGCCGACCTGCCCAAGGAGGGGTCGCACTTCGACCTGCCGATCGCGCTGGGGTTGCTCGCGGCCATCGGGATCGTCCCGCCCGAACTGGTCGAGGAAACGCTGGCGCTGGGCGAGTTGTCGCTGGATGGCGGGCTGGTCGCGGTGTCGGGCGCGCTGCCCGCGGCGCTGGCGGCGGCGGAACAGGAGCGGCGGCTCTTGTGCCCGGCGGCCTGCGGCGCGGAAGCCGCCTGGGTCGGCGGGACCGAGGTGATCGGCGCCGCGGGCCTGATCGACGTGGTGCAGCACTTCACCGGGCAGCGGCAGATCGCGCCCGCCACGCCCGGCGAGGTGACGCGCGACCCGCAGTCGCGCGACCTGCGCGACGTGAAGGGGCAGGAGGGCGCCAAGCGCGCGCTCGAGATTGCGGCGGCGGGGCGGCACCACCTGTTCCTGTCGGGCACGCCGGGGTCGGGCAAGTCGATGCTGGCGGCGCGGATCGCCGGGATCCTGCCGCCCCTGTCGGCGGTCGAGGCGCTGGAGACGTCGATGATCCATTCGCTGGCCGGGCTGCTTGGTGCGGGCGGGATCAGCCGCGACCGCCCGTTCCGCGAGCCGCACCATACCGCGAGCATGGCGGCCATCGTGGGCGGCGGGCGGGGCGCGCGACCCGGCGAGATCAGTCTGGCGCACAACGGCGTGCTGTTCATGGACGAGTTCCCGGAGTTTCCGCGCCCCGTCCTGGAAACCCTGCGCCAGCCCATCGAGACGGGCGAGGTCGTGGTGGCGCGGGCGAACGCCCATGTGCGCTATCCCTGCCGGTTCCTGCTGGTGGCGGCAGCCAACCCCTGCCGCTGCGGGTACCTTCCCGACCCGGCGCGGGCCTGCGCCCGGGTGCCGATGTGCGGGGACGAATACCTGGGCCGCATCTCGGGCCCGCTGATGGACCGCTTCGACCTGCGGCTGGAGGTGCCGCCGGTGACCTTCCAGGACCTGGACCTGCCCGCGTCCGGCCCGACGTCGGCCGAGGTCGCGGCCCGGGTTGCTGTGGCCCGCGACCGGCAGGCGGCGCGCTATGCCGGGCACGGGTCGGTGCGGGTCAATGCGGAAGCCGAGGGGCGCCTGCTGGAGGAGGTGGCAGAGCCTGATCCCGAGGGGCGGGCCTTGCTGCTGCGGGCGGCGGAACGCTTCGGCCTCAGCGCGCGGGGCTATCACCGGGTGCTGCGGGTGGCGCGCACACTGGCGGACCTGGCGGGGTCGGACCGGGTGCGGATGCCCCATGTGGCCGAAGCGGTGGGGTTCCGCCTGGTCGGGCGGCGCGAGGCGGCGTGAGGCGTGGGCGGGGGGCTGTCTGCCCCCCGCCTGCCCTCGACTTTCGTCTCGGGC
>DBBA01000155.1 GCA_002291955.1 Rhodobacteraceae bacterium UBA996
CCGCCCGCCCCGGTTCCGGCCTAACCCGCTCAAGCGCGTTGCCGGTCGCCCTTGCCGCCCGGTCGCGCCTGTCGCTGCATCCGTCGGCCGCCAAGCCCGCCCGTCGCTGCCACCCGCCCGTCGGTGCACACGCCCGCCGCGGAACTCGCCCCTCGCCAAGCCCTCGGCCGCAATGCCCGTTGTTCCCGCGCCCGCCCGTGCCTGCGCCCGCCCGGCCCCGGCGGTCCCGCTCAGTCCGCCTGCGCCAGCCGTTCCGTCACCAGGCGCACGAAGTGCTCGCCACGCTTCTCGAAGTTCGGGTACTGGTCGAAGCTGGCCGCCGCCGGGGCCAGCAGGACGGTGTCGCCCGGTCTGGCCTCCTCTGCCGCCATGGCCACGGCGCGCTCCATCGTCTCGCAGATCGCATGCGGCGTGTCGCCGAGTTGCAGGGCGAAGTCGCGGGCCGAGTGCCCGATCAGATAGGCCTTGACCACCGATCCCAGGTGCGGGCGCAGGGCCGCGATCCCGCCGTCCTTGCCAAGGCCCCCGGCGATCCAGCGGATGCGGGGGAAGGCGCGCAGGGCCTGGGCGGCGCTGTCCACGTTGGTGGCCTTGCTGTCGTTGACGAAGGTGACGCCGCCCGCTTCGGCCACGCGCTGGCTGCGGTGCGGCAGGCCGGCGAAGGTGGCCAGCGCGGCCTCGATCGCGCGTGGGGCGAGGCCCAGCGCGCGCGCCGCGGCCCAGGCGCAGCAGGCGTTCTGGTGATTGTGCGCGCCGGGCAGGCCGGGCATCGCCCGCAGGTCGACCGAGGCCACCTGCCGCCCCTTGCGCCATTCGGCGAGGAAGCCCTTGCGCGCGAAGACCGCCCAGCCCGGGCCTTCGAGCTTCTGGCCCGCCGACACGCGGATCACCCGGTCGTCGGCCGGGCCCTGCGCCAACTGGTTGGCCAGATACCGGCCTTCGACCTCGTCCATGCCGATCACGGCGCGGTCGGGGCCGCCCTCGGCGAACAGGCGGCGCTTGGCGGCGAAGTAGCCGCCCATGCCGCCGTGGCGGTCCAGGTGGTCGGGCGAGAGGTTGGTGAAGACGGCGATGTCGGGGGTCAGCGCGCGGGCCAGGTCGGTCTGGTAGGACGACAGTTCGAGGACGACGACCTCGCCGTCCTGCGCGGGGTCGAGGTCGAAGACCCCGCGGCCGATGTTGCCGCCGAGCTGGGCGGGGACATCGCAGGCGGTCAGGATGTGGTGGAGGAGGGCGGATGTGGTGGACTTGCCGTTCGATCCGGTGACGGCGACGACGCGGGGGGGCGTGTCGAAGTCGTCGAAGCCCGCGGCGGCGAAGCTGCGGAAGAACAGGCCGATGTCGTTGTCCACCGGCACTCCGCGGACCAGCGCCTGGGCGATGGCGGGGTGCGGTGCCGGATAAAGGTGCGGGATGCCGGGTGAGACGACCAGCAGGTCTACCCCGTCCCAGGCGCGGTCACGGGTCAGGTCGGCGACGTCCCACCCGTCGGCCGCGGCCGTGTCCCGCGTCTCGGCGCCGTCGTCCCAGACCACGACCTGCGCGCCACCCGCGCGCAGCGCCGCGGCCACGGCCCGGCCCGACCGCCCGAACCCCAGCACGGCCACCCGCTGGCCGTCGCATCCCCTGACCGGAATCATGCCGTCCCCTGCCGTTGCGGCCGGGGGGCTTCACGCCCCCCGGACCCCCCATGGGATACTTGGAGCGCATCGAAGCTGGAAGACGTCTTCATCGTCACCCTTGTTTAAATACCCCCGGGTGTGGGGCGGAGCCCCACCGGCCGAGGGCCGCGCCACAGGCGCGGACCGAGACAAGGGGTGTGCGGCCGCAAGGCCGCGCCGATGGATCAGCGAAGTTTCAGGGTCGCAAGGCCGATCAGGGCGAGGATCAGCGAGATGATCCAGAAGCGGATGACGATCTGGGGTTCGGCCCAGCCCTTCTTCTCGAAGTGGTGGTGGATCGGGGCCATCAGGAACACGCGCCGTCCGGTGCGCTTGAAGTACAGGACCTGGATGATCACCGACAGCGCCTCGACCACGAACAGGCCGCCGACGATGGCCAGCACGATCTCGTGCTTGGTGGCCACCGCGATGGCGCCGAGCGCGCCGCCAAGGGCCAGGCTGCCGGTATCGCCCATGAAGACCGCCGCAGGCGGCGCGTTGTACCACAGGAACCCGAGCCCGCCGCCGATCAGGCCGGCGCAGAAGATCAGGATCTCGCCCGTGCCCGGCACGTAGTGCACGTCGAGGTACTGGGTGAAGTCCACCCGCCCCACGGCATAGGCAATGACGCCAAGCGTTCCGGCCGCGATCATCACCGGCATGATGGCCAGCCCGTCCAGCCCGTCGGTCAGGTTCACGGCGTTCGCGGCGCCGACGATCACGACCATCGCGAAGGGGATGAAGAACCAGGACAGGTTGAACAGCACGTCCTTGAACACCGGGACGGCCAGTTGCATCCGCAAGCCTTCGGGGTGGACCTGCGCGGCCCAGGCCGCCGCCAGCCCCGCCAGCGCGAAGCCGAGCGCCAGCCGCACCCGGCCGGGCAGGCCCTTGTGGTTGCCCCTGGACACCTTGGCATAGTCGTCCACGAAGCCGATCAGGCCGAAGCCCAGCGTCACCAGCACTACCATCCAGACGTAAGGGTTGTCGAGCCGCGCCCAGAGGACCGAGGACACCATCACCGCGCCCAGGATCAGCACGCCGCCCATCGTCGGTGTGCCGGCCTTGGCGAAATGCCCCTCGGGTCCGTCGGACCGGATCGGCTGGCCCTTGCCCTGCCGCTTGCGCAGGAGGTTGATCAGCGGGCGGCCGAACAGGAAGCCGAACACCAGCGCGGTGAAGAACGCCCCGCCCGCGCGGAAGGTGATGTAGCGGAACAGGTTGAACGCACCCTCGCCGCCGGTGACCTCGAACAGCCAGTAGAACATCGTGTCAGGACTCCGGGTCGGAGGCGCCGCCCGAAGGCGTGCGGTGGGGGGCAAGGGCGCGCAGGGCATCGGCGACGCGGCTGGCGAGGCTCGATTTCGAGCCCTTGACCAGCACCACGTCGCCCGCATCGACCAGCGACCGGGCGCGGGCGGCCATGTCGTCGGCGCGGTCGTGGCGTTCACCGCGGCGAGCGGGGGGCAGGGCGTCCCAGAGCGCGGCCATGCGGGGACCGAGGCAGTGGACGCGGTCGATCACGGCCATGCCCGGGTGGCGGGCGAGGTCGGCGTGGAAGCGGCCCTCGTCCGGTCCGAGTTCCAGCATGTCGCCGAGGATCGCGATGCGGCGGCCCGCGCCGATGCGGCCGACGCCGTCGCGGGGCCGGGCGGCGGCCAGCATGTCGAGCGCGGCCGCGACCGAGGCGGGGTTCGCGTTGAACGCGTCGTCGATCAGGTCGAAGCTTTGCGCCTCGTCCACCTGGTCGAGCATCACGCGGGCGCGGGTGCCGCGTCCGTCGGGCGGGGTCCAGCGGGCGAGGTCCATCGCGCCTAGCACCGGATCGGCCCCGGCCGCGGCCACCGCCGCAAGGGCCGCGAGCGCGTTCGGGGCGAAATGGGCGCCGGGCACGGACAGGCGGAACAGGAGCGGTCCGACAGGCGTGTCGGCCTGCACCACGGTGGCGTCGTCGGTCACGCGCACCGCGGTCAGGCGCCAGTCGCAGCCAGGCGTTTGGCCGAAACGCACGATCCGGGCGCCCACGCCTTCGGCCTTGGCCAGAAGGATCGGGGTCATGGCGATGTCGGCGTTCAGGATGGTGGTGCCACCCGGCACCAGTCCGTCCAGAAGCGAGGCCTTTTCGTGCGCGATGCCGTCGATGCTGTCGAAGGCGGCCAGATGCGCGGGCGCGACGGTCGTGATGATCCCGACGTCGAGCCGGGACATCCGCGCCAGGGGCGCGATCTCGCCCGGGGCGTTCATGCCGATCTCGATCACGGCGAAATCGGTGTCGCCGGGCATGCGGGCGAGCGTCAGGGGCACGCCCCAGTGGTTGTTGTAGCTTTTCTCGGCGGCGTGCACCCGGCCCTGGCCCGCCAGCATGGTGCGCAGCATCTCCTTGGTCGAGGTCTTGCCGACCGATCCGGTGATGCCGATCACGCGCGCCTGCGTCCGGGCGCGGGCGGCGCGGCCGAGGGCGGCGAGCGCGGCCAGGACGTCGGGCACGACCAGAAGGGATGCGTCGGGGGCGACGCCGTCGGGGATGCGGGACACCAGTGCCGCGGCGGCGCCGCGGGCGAGCGCCTGCGCGACGAAGTCGTGCCCGTCGCGCGCGTCGGTCAGGGCCACGAACAGGTCGCCGGGCTGAAGCGTCCGGGTGTCGATGGACACGCCGGTTGCGGTCCAGTCTCGGCTGGCCCGTCCGCCGGTGGCGGCGGCGGCGTCGGCGGCGGTCCAGAGGGGTGCGGTCATGGCCGCAGCCCGTCGAGTGCCGCGACGGCGACGCTGGCCTGTTCGGCGTCGTCGAAGGGATAGACGGTTCCGCCGACGGTCTGCCCGGTCTCGTGCCCCTTGCCCATCACCAGAAGCGCATCGCCCGGTTCCAGCGCGTCCACGCCGCGCAGGATCGCCTCGGCGCGGTCGCCGACCTCGGTGGCATCCGGGCAGCCCTGCAGGACGGCGGCGCGGATCGACGCGGGGTCCTCGGACCGGGGGTTGTCGTCGGTGACGATCACCACGTCGGCGTGGGCGGCGGCGGCCTGGCCCATCAGCGGGCGCTTGGTGCGGTCGCGGTCGCCGCCCGCGCCGATGATGGCGACGATCCGGCCCATCACATGGGGGCGGAGCGCGGTCAGCGCGGTGGCGATGGCGTCGGGCGTGTGGGCGTAGTCCACATAGACCGCCGCACCGTTCGCGCGGGTCGCGGCCAGTTCCATGCGACCGCGCACGGTGGACAGGCGCGGCAGGGCCGCGGCCACCCGGTCGGCCGGGTCGCCGCAGGCGATGGCCAGCCCCGCGGCCACCAGCGCGTTCGCGGCCTGGAACCCGCCGATCAGCGGCAGGCGGACCATGTGGGTCTTGCCCGCGAAGGAAAAGCGCAGGTCCTGCCCGGTGGCGTCGAATCGCTGGCGGAGCAGGCGCAGGACCGCGTCGGGCGCGCGCCCCACGGTCAGCACGTCGCAGCCGCGCCGGTCGGCGATGGTGACGACGTCCGGCCCGTGCGGGTCGTCGATGTTCACGACGGCCACCCCGTCCTCGGGCAGGACGCGGTCGAAAAGCCCGGCCTTGGCGTCGAAGTACGCCTCCATCGTGCCGTGGTAGTCGAGGTGGT
>DBBA01000156.1 GCA_002291955.1 Rhodobacteraceae bacterium UBA996
CCCCGCCCCCGCGCGCTGCGCGGCATCGCAGGGCGTCCAGGGGCACGGCGATTCGCGCCCTGACAGCCCCCGGGACCCGCCAGGCCAGCGCGCTATCCACCACCTGGGAAAGTATGGTACTCTGATTTCGCGGCGATTTTCCGACCGACCGCGCGCACCAAAAGCCTGCATCTTGAGAAATTGAACATGTCACCCACCAAACCTAGCGCTCCGTGCGCCGACCCTGGCGAAAACCTGCTCCCACGCCCGCCACCACGCTCGATCTGACCAGAGATTCCAGTTGATTCCCATGAATTCCCGTGGCACACCTGACAACACGATGAAAGACGGCAAGGGGCATCCAAAGAACCCCGCATAATCGGCAGTCAGGTTTCATACAGGCCCGGCTTTCATCGACGACAGAAGATCCGGCGCGCGGGGCGAGCAGCATCCCCCCAAAGATCCCGCGCAGCCGGTCCGACCCAGCGATGGGACAGGGACGGCGGATCGAGCAGTGGCAGCAGCTCGGTCCGCCGTTTTCCATTCCGGCGCAGGGACAAGGGGCAGGTAGCGGAGTCCGCGGGGCCGTGGCGCGCAGGTTCATCGGCGAAAGCCGGAACAAGGTGGATGCAAAGGGTCGGGTCTCCATCCCGGCCCTGTTCCGCCGCGTGCTGGAAGCCGGCGACCCCGACTGGAAGGACGGCCAGCGGCCCCAGTTCGTCATCGTCTATGGTGACCACCGCAAGAAGTTCCTCGAATGCTACACCGCCGAGGCGCATGCCAAGGTCGCCGCCCAGATCGAGGCCAAGCCGCGCGGGTCGATCGAGCGGCGGATGCTGGAACGCCTGATCCTGGGGCAAAGCTACCCGACCGAGGTGGACAACGACGGCCGCATCGTCCTGCCGCAGAAGCTGCGCGAGAAGATCGACCTGGACGAGGAAGCGTTCTTCATCGCTTCGGGCGACACCTTCCAGATCTGGAAGCCCGAAACCTACGAGGCCGAGGAACTGGCGCGGACGGAAGCCTGGCTGGAACAGTTCCCCGAGGACTTCGATCCGCTGACCCTTCTCGACACGCCACCCCCGGCGCAGGCAGGCTGACACCGTGGCCGCCACCGCGCCCCAGACCCCGGACGCAAGCCCCCACATCCCGGTCCTTCTGGGGCCGCTCATGGCCGCGCTCGCCACCCGGCCCGGCGCCCTTGGCGGCACCTGGATCGACGGCACGCTGGGCGCGGGCGGCTACACCCGCGCGCTTCTCGACGCGGGTGCTGCGCACGTCATCGCCATCGACCGCGACCCGCAGGCCCTCGCCATGGCCCGCGCCTGGGCTCCGTCCTACGGCGACCGGCTGACCCTCGTGCAGGACCGCTTCGGCACCCTCGACGCCCACGCGACCGGTGCGGCGGGGGTGGTGCTGGACGTGGGCGTGTCGTCCATGCAGCTGGACCAGGACGAGCGCGGGTTTTCCTTCCAGCGCCACGGGCCGCTCGACATGCGGATGGGCGCCGACGGCCCCTCGGCCGCCGACATCGTGAACCACGCGACCGAGGCGCAGCTGGCCGACATCCTGTACCACTACGGCGAGGAACGCGCCGCCCGCCGCATCGCGCGCGCCATCGTCACCGCGCGCGCGATCTCGGAAATCACCACCACCCGCCAGCTTGCCGAGGTCGTGGAAGGGTGCCTGCCCCGCGCCAAGCCCGGCCAGGCGCATCCCGCCACGCGCAGTTTCCAGGCCTTCCGCATCGCGGTGAACGACGAACTGGGCGAACTCGCGCGCGCGCTGGCCGCGGCCGAACGGGTGCTGCGGCCGGGGGGCGTGCTGGCCGTGGTCAGCTTCCACTCGCTCGAGGACCGCATCGTGAAGCGGTTCCTCGCGGGGGCCGAGGCACGCACCCGCGGCAACCGCTACGCCCCCGACATCGCCCCCGAACCGGTGCGGTTCCACGACCTTGCCCGCGGCGGCATCGCCCCCGACGCGGCCGAGGTCGCCGCGAACCCGCGCTCCCGGTCCGCGCGCCTGCGGATCGCGGCGCGCACCGACGCCGCCCCCGCCCCGCCCCTGCCCGACGCCCTGGGCGTCCCCGACCTGTCCGTGTGAGGCCCCGCCGATGCGCACGCTCCTCTACCTCGCCTCGGCCCTGGCGGTCATCGCGCTGGCCTTCTGGGCCTACCGCGAGAACTACCGCACCCAGACCGCGCTGCGCGACGCCGCCCGCGTCCAGACCGACATCGCCGCCGCGCGCGAACGCCTCTCCATCCTGCGCGCCGAATGGGCCTACCTGAACCGCCCCGACCGGCTGCGCGACCTCGCCGATCTCAACTTCGAACGGCTGGGCCTGTCCGCCCTGCGCCCCGAAAGCTTCGGCCGCGTCGATCAGGTGGCCTTCCCGCGCCCACCCGTGTTCGACCTCGACGGCACGGTGGAAACCTCGGGCACGGCGGGGACGACGCCATGATCCGCCGCCCGCTGCGCCCGCTCGCCCGCGTCCTGTCCGCCCGCGCCCGCGGCGAGAACCCCGACGCGATCGAGCGCGAGAACCGCCGCCTGCGGCACGAGGCGATGCGCGACAACGCCCGCAGCCAGGCCGAACTGCGGCTTCTGGTGCTGGGCGTGTGCTTCATCAGCGCCTTCGTGCTGATCGGCGCGCAGATGGCCACGCTCGCCCGGTCCCCAGCCGAGGAACCCCGCGCCTCCGCCCCCGGGGCCGACATCCTCGCCACCCGGGCCGACGTGGTGGACCGCCACGGCCGCGTGCTGGCGACGAACCTCGCCACGCGCGCGCTCTACGCCCACCCCGACGAGATGATCGACCCCGTCCGCACCGCGGCGGAACTCGCCCGCATCTTCCCCGACATGGACCAGGCGCAGCTCCTGGCCGACTTCACCGGCGACCGCCGCTTCCTGTGGCTGCGCCGCACGCTGTCGCCCGAACAGGTGCAGGCGGTGCACGACATCGGCGAACCCGGCCTGAACTTCGCCCCGCGCGAGATGCGGCTCTATCCCAACGGCGCGCTGGCCGCGCATGTGCTGGGCGGCACCCAGTTCGGCCGCGAAGGCGTCTCCGCGGCCGAGGTCGTCGGCACCGCCGGTGTCGAACGCACCTTCGACGCCAGCCTGCGCGACCCCGCGGGGGGCGGCCGCCCCCTGACCCTGTCCATCGACCTCACCGTGCAGGCCGCGACCGAGACGATCCTCGGTGCCGGCATGCGCATGATGAACGCCCGCGCCGCATCCGCCGTCATCATGGACGCCCATACCGGCGAGATCGTGGCGATGGCCTCGCTGCCCGACTTCGACCCGAACAGCCGCCCCGCGCCCCCCACGCAGGGCAGCCCCGCCGACAGCCCGATCTTCAACCACGCGCTGCAGGGCGTCTACGAACTGGGGTCCACCTTCAAGGTCCTGACCATCGCCCAGGCGCTGGAACTGGGCCTCGTGAACCCCTCGACCATCATCGACACCCGCGGGCCCATGACCTGGGGCCGCTTCCGCATCCGCGACTTCCGCAACTACGGCCCCGAACTGTCGGTCACCGACATCATCGTCAAGTCCTCGAACATCGGCACCGCGCGCATCGCGGGCCTGATCGGGATCGACCGCCAGCAGGACTTCCTGCGCACCCTCGGCTTCTTCGAACCGACCCCGGTGGAGATGGCCGAATCCGCCCGCGCCCGCCCGATCCTGCCGCAGCGCTGGTCGGAGATCTCGATGCTGACCATCAGCTACGGCCACGGCCTGTCGGCCAGCCCCGTGCACCTGGCCGCAGCCTATGCCGGCCTCGTCAACGGCGGCACCCGGGTCACGCCGACCATCCTGCGCCGCGACCGCCCCGAACAGGGCGAGCGCATCGTGTCCGAGGCGACGTCCGCCATGATCCGCGCCATGCTGCGCGAGGCGGTCGTGCACGGCACCGCCACCATGGCCGACGTGCCGGGCTATGCCGTGGGCGGCAAGACCGGCACCGCCGACAAGGTGCGCGCCACCGGCGGCTACTACGACGACAAGGTGATGGCGACCTTCGCGGGCGTCTTCCCGGCCCATGACCCCCGCTACGTCTTCGTCCTGTCGCTCGACGAACCCGAGGAGACGACCGGCGTCGAGCCGCGCCGCACCGCGGGCTGGACGGTCGCCCCCGTCGCGGGCGAACTGGTGCGCCAGGTCGCGCCCCTCCTGGGCGTGCGGCCGACCTTCGAACCGGGCGCCATTGAATCCGGCGCCCCGGATCGGCTAACGCTCACCCGGAACTGAAGGGGGCGCGCGAATGGCCGCAGAGATGTCCCGGACGCTGGCATCGCTGGGCCTGACCGCACAGGGCGGGGTCGAGGCGCAGGTGACCGGCCTTGCCGTGGACAGCCGCCTTGTCCGCGACGGCCACCTGTTCGCGGCCCTGCCCGGCAGCACCACCCACGGCGCCGACTTCATCCCCTATGCACTGCGCATGGGCGCGGGCGCGATCCTGACCGACCGCGCCGGCGCCCAGTCCGCCGAGGCCGTCCTTGCCGCCTCCGGCGTGCCCCTCGTGGTGGCCGAGGACGCGCGCCAGACGCTCGCCTGGGCCGCCGCCCTCTGGTTCGGGTCGCAGCCGGGCACCATGGCCGCCGTCACCGGGACAAACGGCAAGACCTCGGTCGCGACCTTCACCCGCCAGATCTGGCAGACCCTCGGCCACCGTGCCGCCAACATCGGCACCACCGGCGTGCAGGGCGATTTCGACGCGCCCTCGCCCCACACCACGCCCGAACCCGTCACGCTGCACCGCCTGCTCGCGGACATGGCCGCCACCGGCGTCACCCACGCCGCGATGGAAGCGTCCTCCCACGGGCTCGACCAGCGGCGGCTCGACGGCGTGCGGCTGACGGCCGCCGCCTTCACCAACCTGACCCAGGACCACCTCGACTACCACGGCA
>DBBA01000375.1 GCA_002291955.1 Rhodobacteraceae bacterium UBA996
GCAGCGGACCAGGCGGTGATCCCGAGGCGCAAGACGCAGGCGAGGCGCCGCGACGGAGGAGCAGGGGTACGCGCTTCGGCACAGACTTGGGCAGCCTGTGCCGCGCCCGTTGCCGAGTGCGCCGCGACAGGCATCGCAGGACGGGCACCGCAGGACGGGCACCGCTCGATGGGCACCGCTCGATGGGCACCGTGGAGCACTGCGGTTGATCCCGTGCCAACGGGGCCCGGCCGTCACCGGGTTTCGGAGGCGCCCGGGCCGGAGTGACGCGGCGGGCGCACCGGGGGAGAGGCGCCGGACCGGGGGCGAGCGCGGCGCTGCACCAAGGGGCGCGCGGTGCACGGGGGCGCGATGCCACGGGGGCGCGATGCCACGGGGCGCAGTCGGACGGCCGCGGTGGGGTTCGGCGCCCGGGCGCATCGACGCGCGATCCGCGCGGAACGGGGTCCCCGGGGGCGGCCCGGTCGAACGGTCCGCCACGGCGGGCCGCTGTCCTGCGCGGGATGGGCCAGGCGGCACTCCGCCCGGACGGACCTTCGCCCCCGCGATCCGCCGTGCCGTCCGGACAGCCGTTCAGGGCACCAGCCAGCCGCCCTGCCAGCCGTCACCGCGGCGGTAGATCGCCCGGCGCTGGATGCTGTCCTGGATGTTCAGCGTCTCGATCTCCTGCACGATGCAGCGCAGGACCGCGAAATGCGCCGGGTCTGCCCGCTGCTCAAAGGCATCGGAGGCGGCGATCGGCGACCCGGGCGGGGGGTTCGCCCCGTAATGGCGCCGCGCCCCTTCGCGGACGCCCTTCCACATGCCGCGCGACGCGTCGCCCGACAGGATCGTCACATGGGTGCGCATGCGGATCTGGAACCGCGACTCCGCATCCCAGGCCAGCACCGTGGCCCAGGGCACCCGTGTCAGCTCGGCCACCTTGTCCGACGAGGTATCCGTGTGGAACTCGACCAGCGCCGCCTCGGGGTCGGCGCGGCGCAGCACGACCTGCCGCGCCTCGGCCCCGCCGCGGCGGCCCACGGTCGCCAGTGTCACCACGTTCATCGGCGCCGCCGGATCGCCCACCGCGCGCCCGAGGCGGTTCCACACCGCCATCAGTGTGCCCGGCAGCGCCTCGAACCAGTTATTCATACCCCGTCATCTCCAGATACCCGACGCCGGAATGGCTGCCGGACAGGCGCACTGGTCCTTCCCAGTAGGGGAAAAGCGTTTCCATCCAGCTAAGGGGATTGACCGCCCGAAGCTCCACATCCAGCCCCCGCGCCGCCAGCCGCACCCGCCAGCCGGTCGGCACCCGGCGCCCGGCGACATCCGTCCAGGCCAGCGGTTCGGCCGCGAAGGCCCCCGGCGGCTGCGGGTCGGGCACCCCGTCGGGCGCGATCCAGGTGGCGGAGGTGAACGCCCCCCCGTCGCGGTCGCGCAGCAGGAACCCCATGACCTTGTCGCCGGTATCGAGGTGCAGCGAGAACCAGTCCCAGCCCGTCTGATCCTCGGACAGGGGCTGCGACGACCACTCGCGGTCGAGCCAGCCCTGCCCGGTGACGGCGACCGCGCGCCCCTCGATCTGCAGCGTCCCCTCAACCGCATAGAACGGCTGGGAATAGTAATGGCTCGCCTGCCCGTCCTCGGACTTGACCGAATACCCCTCGACCCCCTGCGCGACGAACGGCCCGTCCGCCACCAGCCGCAGGTCATAGGCAAAGTCCGCCCCCCGCGCGGTCAGCCGGATGTCGGACGGGTCGGGGCCCGCCATCACCCAGTCGTCGATGCGCGCCTCGAACGGGTCGGCCACCACGCCCGCCTGCCCGACGCCACCCCGCGCCAGCCGCTCGGCGACGTAGTGCCGTTCGGGCGTGGTCAGGGCGGCATGGCCCATCCAGACCTGCGGCGTGTCCCATCCCTCGCCATCCTGCGGCGCCAGCGCCGACCGGAACAGCGTCCACTGGATGCCCAGGGACGTGCCGTCCGGCGCGGTCAGGTTCGCCGTCAGGTACCACCATTCGATGCGGAATGCGGGATGTGCGCCGTGATCCGCCGGAAACTCGAACCGATACGTGGGATCGGGGATCGCGAACCCCTCGGCATCGGTGCCGAGCCCTGCGAACCCCTGGGCCAGCACGGCGCCGGGCCATGCCACCGCCCCCAAAAGGACAGCACGCCGGTGCACGGTTCCCCTACCGCGCATCGGCGAACATCCTGAGCAACCGCGCGGGCGGCAACCGCGCCAGCCGAGCCGCAGGCCAGCCCGCCGCCAGCACCGCAGCGGCGAGCGCCCACAGGCCCAGCCGCGCCCAGTCGCCCGGGAACAGGTGCAGGGGCAGCCGCCAGCCGAACGCCTCCACATTGATGACCGCCAGCAGCACCCAGGCCAGCATCAGCCCCACCGGCAGCGCCAGCACGGCGGTCATGACCGCCAGCACCACCGCGCGCGCCAGTTCCAGCGCCGCCAGCCGCCCGCGCGTCATCCCCATGGCCCATGCAGGCGCGAGTTGCGGCAGGCGCAGGGTGCCCAGCGTCAGAAGGCTCGTCAGCATCGCCACCGCCGCGACCCCCAGCGTCAGCACGTTCAGCGCCTGACTGACGGCAAACGTCCGTTCAAAGATCGACAGCGACAGGTCCTTGATCGCCACCTGATCGGCCATCGCCGTCGCGGGCAATCCGACGTCATCGCGCAGCGCGGCCATCAGCGCGGGCACGGCGCCCGGGTCCACGCGAACCCCGTACCGAAGCCGCGGCGCCTCGGGGAACGCGGCGGCGAACGCCTCCAGCCCCACCATCACCTGCGCGCGGGGGTTCCCGTAGTCGGAATACACCCCGCCCACCGCCACCGTCCCCAGCCCCGGCACGTCCAGCACATCGCCCGGCACCAGCCCCGCGCCCCGCGCCAGTTGCTCGTTCACAAGGACATGGGTGCCCGCGGCCACAAGGTCCCACACGCCGGGCAAGGCCACCAGCATCGGCCACTTGTCGCGATAGGTCGCGTGGTCGGCGATCCCATACAGCTCGGCCGGGCGCCCGGCCACCGTCGCCTCCACGCTCCAGATCGGCAGCACGGCATCGGCCCGCCCCTCCAGGAACGCGCGCAGCCG
>DBBA01000041.1 GCA_002291955.1 Rhodobacteraceae bacterium UBA996
TGCGGAAACCGGACGCATACGAGGACGTGCCGTCAGATGCCCATGCCTTTGTGATCAGACGCACAAGGATGGCCTGTTGGAACTTTGGCCTTTTGTTCGATCTAGGGATCGTGGGTTAGGCTGCATCGCTTTCGACGGCCTCCGGGCGCGGTACGCCGGATCGTGGCAGTCTGGGCCATCGTGCTGATCTGGGACGCGGGTGATCAGGGTTCTGCGGACCCAGCTCCGCGGATTCACGACCAATCCGTGCGGGATTTCGGTTGTCCGGTTGCGCGGGCGCCCCTATGAGGGCTGCATGATCACGCAGAAGATGAAGTATGCGCTCAAGGCGCTGACGGTTCTGGCCGCCGAGCGGGCAGGGGACGGGCAGGCCCTGCGGATCGAGGAGATTGCGCAGCGGTCCGGCACGCCGAAGCGGTTTCTCGAGCATATCCTGCTGGAAATCCGCAACGCGGGCTTCATCGCTTCGGTCCGGGGGCGCAACGGCGGATACCACCTGATCAAGGAACCGCGCGAGGTGTCCCTGAGCGAGTTGATGCGTCTGATCGACGGGCCGATCGCACCCCTGCCGTGCCTGTCGCGCCGCGCCTACCAGCGCTGCGAGGATTGCGCCGACGAGGCCGCGTGCCAGCTGCGCCGGGTCTTCGGCGAGGTGTTCTATTCCTACCTGATCCTCGTCGAGTCGCTGACGCTCGCCGACCTGCTGAAGCCGGGGCCCGGTGCGGCCGGGGACCTTGGTGCGCTGGACATGAGCGGCTGACCGGCCCCGAAGACCCCAGGCTCGCCCGCGTCCCGGAGAATCCTGTTCTCCGACGGGCACTCCAAACGCACCACCTTTTCCGTTGCAATATACGAGTAAGCCTGTCGTGATAGTGCGGTAACGCCGATCCCTCGGCCCGACCCGGAGGTTTCACGATGCGACTGCTCTCTTCCCTCCTGTCCGCGCTCGACCGGGCGATCCTGCCCGCCGAGGTCCGCGACGGCCCGCTGCCCGCCAGCGCCCGCGCCACGTGCGATCAGGACGACACCGTTGCGGCGCCCTGGCCGGTCGCCTCGGACATCGGCTTTGTCCACAGCCTGCACTGGTTCCGCATGCTGTCGGCCGGGGCCGCGCTGGTGGTCGCGGGCGCACTGGCCGCCCCGGGCCTGCAGGCGCAGACGCTGCTGAACGTGTCCTACGACCCCACGCGCGAGTTCTACCGCGAGTTCAACGAAGCCTTCGCCGCGCACTGGGTGGCCCTGGGCAACCCCGAGCCGACCATCGAGACGAGCCACGGCGGATCGGGCAGTCAGGCGCGTGCGGTGATCGACGGGCTGGGCGCCCATGTGGTCACGCTCGCGCTCGCCTCCGACATCGACGCCATCGCCCGGAACTCGGGCAAGATCCCCGCCGACTGGCAGGCGCGCCTGCCGAACAACTCCTCGCCCTATACCTCGACCATCGTGTTCCTGGTGCGCGAGGGGAACCCCAAGGGGCTGACCGACTGGGGCGATCTGGTGGCAGAAGGGGTCGAGGTCATCACGCCGAACCCCAAGACGTCTGGCGGGGCGCGCTGGAATTACCTTGCCGCCTGGGCCTGGGCCGAACGCAACGGGCAGGACCCGCAGGCCTTCGTCGCGGCGCTGTACCGGAACGTCCCCGTGCTGGACCAGGGCGCGCGGGGGTCCACCACCACCTTCGTGGAACGCGGGATCGGCGACGTGCTTCTGGCGTGGGAGAACGAGGCGTATCTCGCGCTCAAGGAACTGGGCGAGGATCAGTTCGACATCGTCGTGCCGTCGGTGTCGGTGCTGGCCGAGCCGCCGGTGGCGCTGGTGGACGGCAACATCCCCGATGACGCGACCCGGGCGCTTGCGACGGCCTACCTCGAGTTCCTGTATTCGCCCGAGGGGCAGGCGCTGGCCTTCAAGCACTTCTACCGCGCCTGGGACACGTCCGCGGCCGATCCCGCCGATGTCGCCCGATTCCCCGAGGTGACGCGCGTCAGCATCGCCGACTTCGGCGGCTGGGCCAAGGTGCAGCCTGAACACTTCGGTGACGGCGGCATCTTCGACCAGATCTACACCGCGCCTTGAGCCGCCGCAGCATGGACGCCTTCCTGCAACGCACCCTTCTCCGGCAGCCGTCCGCGCTGCCGGGGTTCGGGCTGTCCTTCGGCATCATGGTGACGCTCCTGTCGCTGGTGGTGCTGATCCCCATCGCGGCGCTGCTGCTGTTCGGCGCGAGCGTCGGCCCGGCGGAACTGTGGCGCGTGGTCAACACCGAACGGGTGTGGCTGGCGCTGTGGCTGTCGTTCCGCATCTCGCTCTACGCCGCCCTCGTGAACCTTGTCATGGGGGTGATCCTGGCCTGGGTGCTGACGCGCTACCGCTTCCCCGGGCGCCGGATCCTCGATGCCGCCGTGGACCTGCCCTTTGCGCTGCCGACCGCGGTCGCGGGCATCGCGCTGACCACGCTCTACGCGCCCCGCGGCGCCTTCGGCGAGTTCTTCGCCGCCTGGGACATCAAGGTCGCCTACACCGAATGGGGCATCTTCCTTGCGCTCCTGTTCGTGGGCCTGCCCTTCGTGGTCCGCACCGTCCAGCCGGTGATCGAGGAGATCGAGCAGGAGGTCGAGGAGGCATCGGCCACCCTCGGCGCCAGCCGCGCGCGCACCCTGCGCAAGGTCATCCTGCCGATGATCCTGCCCGCCGCGCTGACCGGGTTCGCGCTGGCCCTCGCCCGGGCGGTGGGCGAGTACGGATCGGTCATCTTCATCGCAGGCAACCTGCCGCTTCGGACCGAGATCGCGCCCCTGCTGATCGTCATCCGGCTTGAGGAGTTCAACTACGCCGCCGCCGCGGCCATCGCCATTGCGATGCTGACCATCTCCTTCGCCATGCTGCTTGTCATCAACGGCATCCAGATCTGGAGCCGCCGGAGGATCGGCCTTGTCTGACGTCTCCCTATCCGCCCCCGCCCGCCCCTTCCGCGCTGCCACGACCGAGGCGCCCTGGATCAAGTGGGCGCTGATCGCCCTGTCGGTCGCGTTCCTCGCCCTGATGGTCTTCGCGCCCTTGCTCGCGGTCTTCATCGAGGCGCTGCAGGACGGCCTGTGGGTCGCGCTGGAGACGCTGGGCGAACGCGACGCGCGGTCGGCCATCTGGCTGACGCTGACGGTCGCGGCCATCGCGGTGCCGCTCAACGCGGCCTTCGGGCTGGCGGCCGCCTGGTGCATCGCCAAGTACGACTTCCGCGGCAAGGCGTTCCTGATCACCCTGATCGACCTGCCGTTCTCGGTCTCGCCGGTCGTCGCGGGGCTGTGCATCGTGCTGACCTTTGGCGCCAACTCGGCCATCGGCGGGTGGCTGGTGGACAACGGCTATCCCATCGTCTTCGCGCTGCCCGGCATCGTCTTGGCCACCATGTTCGTGACCTTCCCCTTCGTCGCGCGGGAACTGATCCCGGTGATGATCGAACAGGGCCGGGCCGATGAGGAGGCCGCGCTCACGCTCGGCGCCACCGGCTGGCGCACCTTCCGCACGGTGACGCTGCCGAACGTGAAGTGGGCGCTGCTCTACGGTGTTCTGCTGTGCAACGCCCGTGCGATGGGCGAGTTCGGCGCGGTCGCCGTCGTGTCGGGCAAGATCCGCGGCCAGACCGCGACCATGCCCCTGCAGATCGAGATGTTCTACCAGGAATACCTGTCGGTCGCGGCCTTCACCATGGCGGGGCTGCTCGCCTTCCTCGCGCTGGTCACGCTCCTGCTCAAGACCCTCCTCGAACTGCGCTTCGCCGACCAGATCGCCGCCACCCACCGCCAACACTAGGGGACCCCGCCCATGCACATCGAGATCGACGAGATCGCCAAGTCCTTCGGCACCACCGCGGCGCTGCACCCGGTGTCGCTGGCCATCCCCTCGGGCGCCTTGATCGCGCTGCTGGGCCCGTCCGGGTCGGGCAAGACAACGCTCCTGCGGGTCCTCGGCGGGCTGGAATTCCCGACCTCGGGCCGGGTCCTGTTCGACGGGGACGATGCCACCGGCCTGACCGTGCAGGACCGCCGCGCGGGCTTCGTGTTCCAGAACTACGCGCTCTTCCGCCACATGACCGTGTTCGAGAACGTGGCCTACGGCCTGCGCGCGCGCCCCCGTCGCACCCGGCCACCCGAGGCCGAGATCGTGCGCCGGGTCGAGAAGCTCCTCGACCTGATCCAGTTGCCCGGCATCGGCACACGCTACCCCAACCAGCTGTCGGGCGGCCAGCGGCAGCGCGTGGCGCTGGCGCGCGCGCTGGCCATCGAGCCGCGGATGCTGCTGCTCGACGAACCCTTCGGCGCGCTCGACGCCAAGGTGCGCAAGGAATTGCGCGGCAACCTGCGCCACATCCACGACGCCACGGGGCTGACCACCGTCTTCGTCACCCATGACCAGGACGAGGCGATGGAACTCGCCGACCTCGTGGTGGTCATGTCCATGGGCCGGATCGAACAGGTGGGCAAGCCCGCCGACATCCGCGCCCGACCGAAGACCGACTTCGTGCGCGGCTTCATCACCGCATGACGCCCGAGCTTGACCGCATCGACCGCAAGATCCTGCACGAACTGATGCAGGACGCGACCCTGCCCGTGGCGCAGCTGGCCGACCGGGTCGGCCTGTCGCAGACGCCCTGCTGGAAGCGCGTGCAGAAGCTGGAAGCGGCGGGCGTCATCACCGGCCGCGTGGCGCTGGTCGCGCCCGAGAAGATCGGTCTGGGCCTGACCGTCTTCGTCGAGATCGAGGCCGCCGAACACACCGACGCCTGGCGCGCGGCCTTCAAGGCTGCGGTCGAGGTCCTGCCCGAGGTGGTCGAGGTCCACCGCATGGCCGGCGATGTGGACTATCTCCTCAAGGTCGCCGTCCCCGACATGGACGCCTACGACCGCTTCTACCTCGCCCTCACCCGCCAACTGCCGTGCCGCAACGTGACCTCGAAGTTCTCGATGGAACGGATGAAGGCCACGACAGCCTGGCCGATCAACACCACCGACATCTGACCTGCCGCAGCCACGGCAGGGGGAACGCGGTTCTCCCCGGGCGGACAAGAACGGAACCCGTATTCACGATAAACATGATAGAGTTTTCGCAGGATAGGGAGTCACCGAAATGCCCAGAACCCTGCTTGTTCCCGGACTCGACGGATCACCCGCGCCGCACTGGCAGCACTGGTGGGCGTCGTTCGATCCGTCCGCCCTGATCGTGCACCAGGACGACTGGGCCGCGCCCACGCCCGAGGCCTGGGAGGCCGAGGTTGCGGGCGCGGTCCTGCAGCACCCCGGCGCCATCCTTGTCGCGCACAGTCTGGGCTGCCTGGTCGTCGCGCGGCTGCTGGCGCACTGGCCGCAGCTGCAGATCGGCGGCGCGCTGATGGTCGCCCCGGCCGATCCGTCGCGCCATGTCCGCCTGTCGCGCTTTCACGACGTCCCGCGCGACGACCTCGGCGTGCCTGCGACCGTAGTGGCCAGTCGCAACGACCCGTGGATGGCGTTCGATGACGCGCGGACACTGGCTGCCGACTGGAACGCGCGGTTCATCAACTATGGCGAGGCCGGGCACATCAACACCGCCGCGGGCTTCGGTCCCTGGCCCTATGGGCTGGCCCTGCGCGACGCGATCGTCGCGCGCGGACGCAGCTATGTGACGCCGGGCAGGTGCCGCGACGCAGGTCCGGCAGCCGCACAGACGCGGTGGGTCCTGTGATGTCGGGCCAGGCCCTCTCCCGCCCCCGGGTCGAGATCCGCACCGCGCGGGGCGAGACCCGCTCGCCCGTGGCGCTGGCCGTGTTCCTGATCGCCTATCTCGCCATCCTGGGCCTGATCGTGCTGCCCAGGGGCGCACTTCTTGTCCATCCTGTCGGCGCGTCCGCACAGGCGCAGCGCGGACCGTGATCGCAGGCGCCGGGTCCCGTGGGGTCAGGGCGCATTGCGGATGTCCTGTTGAACCGGAACTGGCGCACGGTTTTGTCTCTTTCCCGGCAAATCTTTGGAATGGCCAGCGCCGTAATCCTGCACCAATATACACGATAATACCAATAGAGGTTTTGGAGTCACCCCATGCCGCGCCAGATCATCGGAGTTTCCGGAAGCCTCGCGCGACCGTCCAAGACCCACGCACTGGTGACGGCCGCCGTCTGCCGGGCGGCAGCCCGCTACGGCATTGCGGGGGCGGTACATGACCTTGACGACCTGTTTCCTTCTCTGGGGCAGGCGCGCAGCCTGTCCGACCTTGCGCCCGAGGCGCGGGTCGTCGTGGACCGGATCGTCGCGGCGGATGCGCTGGTCGTGGGCAGCCCGGTCTACAAGGGCAGCTATACCGGGCTCTTCAAGCACCTGTTCGACCTGATCGACCCGACGGCGCTGGCGGGCAAGCCGGTGCTGCTGACCGCCACGGGCGGGGGCGAGAAGCACACGCTGGTGATCGAGCACCAGCTGCGCCCGCTGTTCGCCTTCTTCGAAGCGGCCACGCTGCCCACCGGCGTCTATGCGTCCACCGCCGACTTCGCCGACCTTGCACCGACCGCGCCCGCCCTTCTGGATCGCCTCGACCGGGCCGTGGCGCAGTTCGCGCCGTGGCTCGACCCACCCGCAGCCGCCAGCGCCGCCTGACACCCGCAACCTGTTCGATCCGTTCCGAACCCGCCACCCGGCGGGAACGGCACCCCCTTGCCCGAAAGGACCCCGACCATGCCCGAGAGCCGCAAGATCCGACTCGGCGCCTTCCTGCCCGGCGGCGGCCAGCACATCGCTGCATGGCGCCACCCCGACAGCCCCGCCGACGGCGCGACCAGCTTCGACTTCCATGTGCAACTGGCGCGGGAAGCCGAGCGGGGATTGTTCGACGCCTATTTCCTTGCTGACGGGCTGGCCATCGCGTTCGGCGGCGGGATCGAGGGGGGCAACGCCAAGGTCGCGGGATTCGAGCCGGTCACCCTGTTTTCCGCCCTCGCGCCCCTGACCACGCACATCGGCTTCATCGCCACGGCGTCCTCCACCTACGAGGAACCCTACAACACCGCGCGAAAGTTCGCCTCGCTCGACCTCATCTCGGGCGGGCGCGCGGGCTGGAACGTGGTCACGACGGCAACCGAGGCCGCCGCGCACAACTTCAACCTCGACCAGCAACTGCCCCACGCCGTCCGCTACCGCCGCGCGGCAGAACATGTGGAGGTCGTGAAGAAGCTGTGGGACAGTTTCGAGGATGATGCCTTCCTGCGCGACAAGGCGACGGGGCGGTTCTTCGACCCGGACAAGGTGCACTACACCGACCACCGGGGTGAGCACTTCCGGGTCCGCGGTCCGCTGAACGTCAGCCGCAGCCCGCAAGGCCACCCCGTCATCGTGCAGGCGGGCCAGTCCAATGACGGGCGGGGCCTCGCTGCAGCCACGGCCGAGGTGATCTTCACCGCGCACCAGCGGCTGGACACCGCGCAGGAGTTCTACCGCGACATCAAGGCCCGCGCCCGGGGTCTGGGGCGCAACCCCGACCACATTCTGATCATGCCGGGCGTCTCGCCCTTCGTTGGCCGCACCGAGGCCGAGGCGCGCGAGAAGTACGACCGCCTGACCGGCCTGATCCTGGAGGAAGACGGGATCGCGCTGATCAAGGGGCTTACGGGGGGCACGCTGGACCTTGCGGGCGTGGACCTGGGCGGTCCGCTGCCCCCCGTGGCGCCGACGGAAGGGATGAAGTCCCGGCAGGCGCTGATCCGCCAGATCGCCGACGAGAACGGCTTCACCATCCGCCAGCTCTACCAGCACGTCGCAAGCGCCCGGGGCCATTTCACCATCGTGGGTTCTGCCACGCAGATCGCCGACGTGCTGGAGGACTGGTTTCGCAACGACGGCGCCGATGGGTTCAACATCCTGCCGCCGTGGCTGCCCACCGGCCTAACCGATTTCGTCGACCTTGTGATCCCCGAACTCCAACGCCGCGGCCTGTTCCGCACCGCATACGAAGGGCGGACGCTGCGCGAGAACCTTGGGCTGCCGTTCCCCCAGAACCGCTGGACGGCCACGCGCCGCCCGGCCCATGCCGCGGAGTGATGCCATGACGGACCTGTCCCTTGATCCCGTATCGGTGTCCACCCCGGGGCGTGCCGCCCCGCGCCCGGACCTGCCGCGCCTCGCCACCATTTGGGCAACCGCCGCGCTGCGCCGCTTCGGCCTGGTCGCGCTGTTCCTGACCATCTGGCAGGTCGGCTCGGCTCAAGGGTGGATCAACCCGACCGTGTTCCCGCCGCTCGACAGGATCATCGCCGCCACATGGGTGGGTGTGACCGGCGGGGCGCTGCTCGATGACATCGCCATCAGCCTGCAGCGGTCGGGGCTCGCCTATGCCGCGGCGGTTGGCCTTGCGATCCCGCTCGGGCTGTTCATGGTGCAGATCCGCGCCGTGGAACAGGCGCTGGACCCGATCCTTCAGTTCTTCCGCCAGACCTCGACGCTCGCGCTCTACCCGTGTTCATCCTGCTTCTGGGTTTTGGCGAGGCGTCCAAGGTCTTCGTCATCTTCTGGGCGACGCTGTTCCCGATCCTTCTGGCCACCATCGGCGGGGTCAAGGAGGTGGACCGCAAGCTGATCGAGATGGCGGCGACCTTTGGTGCGTCGCGCCTGACGATCTTTCTCCGCGTCGTGATGCCCGCGTCCATTCCATCGATCTTCGTCGGCCTGCGGCTGTCGGCGACCACGGCGCTGCTCCTGCTGATCGCGGCCGAGATGATCGGCGCGAACAAGGGGCTAGGGTTCCAGGTGATGAACGCCCAGTACAACTTCCAGATCCCGCAGATGTTCGCGGCGATCCTGCTCCTCGCGCTCTTGGGCCTGTCGGCCAACGCGGCCCTCGTCGCCCTGCAGCGCCGCCTGTGCCGCTGGGCGGACGTGGCGAACTGATCCCTTCCCTTCCAACCCAAGGATACCGACCATGACCACCACCTTCCGCACGCTTGCCTTGTCCACGGCGCTCGGCCTGTCGCTGACGCCCGCCTGGGCCGATGTCACGCTGCGCTACCTTGCCAGCCAGGGCGGCCTGTCCGCGTTCGAACTGGCCAATGAGCTGGGCTATTTCGAGGGCACCGGCATCGCGTTCGAGAACGTGGGCTATGCCCAGGGCGGCCCGGCCTCGCTCGTGGCGCTGGCCGGCGGCAGCGTCGAGATCGGCTCGGCCGCCACGGCGGCGGTCCTGAACTCGATCGCGGCGGGCAACGACTTCGTCGCGGCCTATCCGTCGAACGGAATCAACGACCAGGCGCAGTCCATCTTCTATGTCCTCGAAGACAGCTCGATCCGCACGATCGAGGACATCGTCGGCAAGACCATCGCCGTGAACACGCTGGGCGCGCATCTGGACTATGTCGTGCGCGAGGCCTTGCACCAGAAGGGCTTGCCCGAGGACAGCGCGAACTTGATCGTGGTGCCGGGCCCGCAGCTGGAACAGGTCCTGCGGACGGAACAGGTGGACATCTCGGCCTTCGGCTACTGGCAGACGACGTTCACCGGCGCGGCGCTGCAGAACGGCGGCCTGCGCGCGGTGTTCGACGACACCGACATCATCGGCGACATCGCGGGCGGCTTTATCGTGCTGCGCCGCGACTGGGTCGAGGCACACCCCGAGGAGGCGAAGGCCTTTCTCGAAGGGTCAGTGCGCGCGCTGGACTATGCCCGCACGAACCTCGAGGAGACGCGCGCGATCTTCGCCCGCGTGCTGGCCGAACGGGGCGAGAACCCGGACGTGGCGCAGTTTTTCGCAGGTTACGGCGTGCGCGAGGGCGGCCCTGCGGTCGAGCGCGACGTGCAGTTCTGGATCGATGTGCTGGAACGGCAGGGCACCATTCAGCCCGGCCAGCTGGTCGCGCAGGACATCCTGTATGTCACGGGCGACGGCCCGGCGACGAACTGACGGGCAGGGGATGGGCGTGGCCGACACCACCCGTCGCGGAGAGGTCACGGTGCGTGACCTCTCCAAGTCCTTCACGCTGGACGGGCAGCGCCTGTCCGTCCTGCGCAACCTGTCGCTCGACATCCGGGGCGGCGAGGCGCTGGCCATCGTCGGCCCGTCCGGCTGCGGCAAGACCACGCTCCTGCGAATCCTCGCGGGGCTCGAGCAGCCCGACAGCGGCGGGGTCCTGATTGACGGGCATCCCGTGCAGGGCTTGGGCACCGAGCGGTCGATCATCTTTCAGGAACCGCGGCTTCTGCCGTGGCTCACGGTGCTGGGCAACGTGGCCTTCGGGCTCGAGGTGCGGGGAACCCCGCGGGCCGAGGCGGCGGATCGCGCCCGCCGCTACATCCGCCTCGTGGGGCTCGCCGACTTCGAGAACGCCTATCCCAGGCAGCTGTCAGGCGGCATTCATCGCTCGGCTTCCAGAGCCCCATCGCTTTCGAGCGAAAGGCCCGCGAAGTGAGCTAAACGCTCTCCACAAAAGCCGGGCAAGTCCTAGCCGAGGCAAGGCAGACGGACTAGCTCAATCCCATTGGTCCCTGATCTCCCGCTCTTGCGACCCGCGTTCAGCCGCCGCCACTTCCCGCGTCAGCTCTTTGCTCAAGGTCGTCCCCTTCGCGAGCCTCCGCGCCAGCGTCTCGACGAAGCTCCCGTAGCGCTCCCGTCCCTTGGCCTGGGCCGCTTCGCGCAGGTCGTCGGGCAAGGGCGGGTTCGTGGTCAGCCAAACGCGGATGAACAGGGCGAGGGCTTCGCCGGTGATCTGCTGGCCGCCTCGGTCTGGTCGGCGCTGTTGGGCGAGAGAAACGACGCGACGGCGGTCTCGACGATCCGCGTGGTGGTGACACGGCGCCGCGCGGCAAGGGCTGCGAGGTCGCGGGTCACGTCGGCAGCGAGATCGGCGGTGACCCTGTGCCTGTGCATGGCCTTGCTTCTGCTTCGGGGCCCGACGCGGACATCGGGCGGGCGTCAGTGCGCCGACCTTGGCGGGAAGATCCCGGTCGGCTGCGGGCTGTTCACGGGTCGAAGTGCCCGCATCGCAGCTTGGGGTGCATAGACAGGTGGTATGCGTCCGGTTTCCGCGCCCAGGTCAGGGGTTGACGGGA
>DBBA01000016.1 GCA_002291955.1 Rhodobacteraceae bacterium UBA996
GCGCTTCTTCAGCGGATAGGCGATGTTCTCGGCCACCGTCATGTGCGGGTAGAGCGCATCGGACTGGAACACCATCGCGATGTCCCGCCCGCCCGGCGCCACGTCGTTCACCCGCCGCCCGCCGATCAGGATGTCGCCGCGGGTGGGAAATTCGAGCCCCGCGAGCATGCGCAAGCTGGTCGTCTTGCCGCAGCCGGATGGCCCCAGCAGCGCCACGAATTCACCCGACGCGATGGTCAGGTCCAGCCCATGCAGCGCGGTGAAGCTGCCGAAGACCTTCTGCACACCGCGGAATTCGACCTGTGCCATGCGTTACCCCTTCACCGCGCCCGCGCCGAAGCCGCGGGTCAGGTAGCTTTGCAGGAACGCGAACACCACGATCAGCGGCACGCTCATCATCACGGATGCCGCCATCAGAAGCGACCATTCGATGTTGAAGCTGGAGATCAGCATTTTCATGACCCCGGTCGTAAGGGGACGCGCCCCGTCGGAGTTAACAAGCACAAGGGCATAGAGGTATTCGTTCCAGCTCAGGATGAAGGTGAAGAGCGCGGTCGAGATGATGCCGGGCAGAAGCTGCGGCAGGATGATGTCCCAAAACGCGCCAAGGCGGGTCGCGCCATCGACCAGCGCGGCAGACTCCAGATCCTCGGGGATGCCCGCCATGAAGGACCGCAGGAGCCACAGCGCATAGGGCAGCGCGAAGGTGGTATAGGCGATCACCAGCGAGAAGATCGTGTTAGACAGCCCCAGGCTGACCAGCATCAGGTACAGCGGGATGATCAGCACGACCGACGGCAATAGGTAGGTGAACAGCACCAGGAACGCGAGCGTTTCCCGCCCGCGGAAGCGGAACCGCACCAGCGCATAGGCGCCCAGCGTGGCGATCCCCACGACGATCACCGTGGTCGCCGTGGACAGAAGGACCGAGTTGCGGAAGTAGGTCAGGAACGGCGTGTCCCGCAGCAGCCGGATGTAATGCTCGAACGTCACCGTCTCGGGCAACATGGTGGGCGGGCGGCGGAACAGCTCGAACTGCGGTTTCAGCGACGTCACCACCATCCAGAACAAGGGGAACGCCACGCCCAGGATGATCGTCCAGGCGACCACGTTCAGCACCACGTTCCCGGCGATCCCCTGGGCGCGGCGCATCAGAACGACCCCTTCGCGCGGGTCTGGCGGATGTAGACCACCATGAACACCAGAAGGACCGCCATCATCGACACCGCCCAGGCCGCGGCCATGCCCATCTGGTTCAGGCCGAACGCCTCGCGGTAGACGACCAGCGGCAGGGTCTGGGTCGCGTTCACCGGTCCGCCCCCGGTCATCAGCCAGATCAGGTCGAATTCCTTGAAGTCCCAGATCGCGCGCAGAAGCACGATCACCACCAGCACCTCGCGCAGTTGCGGCAGCGTCACGTCGAAGAACCGCGCGATAGGGCCTGCGCCGTCGATCCGGGCGGCCTCGTACAGGGGTTCGGGGATCGTCTGCAGGCGCGCCAGCACGGCGATGACGACGAAGGGGAAGTACTTCCAGGCGCCGACCAGGATGACCGACACCATCGCGTTCGGCATGGACCCCAGGAAATCGAGCGGCACGTTGGTGACCCCGGCCACGATCAGCAAGTGGTTCAGGATGCCGTACAGGTCGTTCATCACCCATTTCCAGACCAGCACCGCGACCACGGTCGAGATGAAATAGGGAAACAGGATCAGGCTGCGCGCCAGCGACCGGAACCAGATGTTCTGGTGCAGGACCAGCGCCATCGCCACGCCGAACACGATCTGCAGGGTCAGTGTGCCGACCGTCCAGACCAGCGTGGTCCACAGCGCGGGCCAGAACGCCCCCGACCCCCAGATCGCGGCGTAGTTGCCCAGTCCCACCCACTCGCCCTGCAGCGTGGGCGTGAAGATCTGGAACAGCGACAGGTAGATGGCCGAGATCAGCGGATACACGATCACCGCGCAGAAGATCAGCACGGTGGGCGCGATCAGCGCAAGCCCGAGCATCGCGTAGCGGCGCTCGAGGGGGGTCTGGGCATGGGACGTCATGGGGATATCCGAAGGGTCCGGGCCGCCCGAGGGAGCGTCGGGCGGCCCGGGGGTGACGATCAGGCCTTCATGATGGCGTCAATGGCCGCAGCCGTCTCGCCCAGCGCCTGATCGACGTTGTCGCCGTTGATGATGACCTTCTGCACCAGATCCGCGATGGCGTTCGACCCGATCACCTCGCCCGCCTTGGCGTTGGACTGGTGGCCCGCGCTCTCGTAGCCCAGGTTGAACCCGCCCGCGGCAGACGCCGCCATCAGATCGACCTCGGGGCCGCATTTCCTGATGATGTCGTTGTCCTGGTAGATCGGGTTCGCGCTGATCGACTGCAGCACCGGCAGGACGTGGCCGGGGGCCGCGTGCAGCTGCTGGATGTAGCCTTCGGGATCGAACAGGAACGCCGCGAACGCCTTGGCCGCGTCCTTCTGCTTGGACTGCGCGGGGATGAAGACGCTCGGGAAGTCGTTGAACGTCCAGGGGGCGATGTCGGTGGACAGGCGCGGATAGGTCGCACAGGTGATCTGGTCGGCGAGCGCGGGGTTCTGGTCGCGCACGTTGGCCAGCACCCGGCCGGTGTAGATGCCGGTGGCGGTCGCCCCCGACACGAACGCGGTCAGGCTTTCGCCCCAGGAATAGGTCGTCGCACCCGGCGGGCACAGTTCCCGCATCGAGCGGTAGAACTCCAGCGCCGCGCGGGTGCCGTCGTTGTCGATGGCCACCTGCAGGTCGGGGGTGAACACCTGGCCCCCCGCCTGGTGGATGAAGCCGATGAAGATGAGCGAGGTCATCGAGTTCTGGCCATAGGGCAAGGGCGCCCCGAACAGCCCGCCCGTCTGCATCGCCTGGCAGGCGGCGCGCAGCTCGTCCCAGGTCTCGGGCGTCGTGTCGATGCCTGCGGCCTGCATCAGGTCGCGGCGCACCCACAGCATGTTGGCGGCCGAGTTGCCGATGCCCGTGCCGCAGTACTTGCCGTCGGCCGCGCGATAGACGTCGTTGGCGCCGGGATAGAACTCATCGGCACCGATCGCCGCGATCACGTCGTCGAAGGGTTCCAGAAGACCGTTGGCATAGTCGGTCTGCACCGCAAAGGACGGCAGATGCGTGACGATGTCGGGCACCTCGCCGCTGGCAAAGGCCGCGGCCAGCTGCGGGGCATAGCCTTCGTCCGACGTCGTCTCGAACACGACCTTGACGCCCGGCGTCACGGCCTCGAACGCGGCGATCTGGAACTGGTACGCGGCCACCTGGGCGGGCGCACCCTGGGGCGACCACTAGCGCAGCGTGATGTCCTGCGCGCGCGCCGCGCGGGGCATCGCACCCAGCGCGGTCGCCGCGCCAAGGCCCGCCAGCACGCCACGGCGGGACACGCCGTTTGCAAACCGGGAAGAATGGGTCATGTCGGTGATCTCCCTGAGGTGTCGTTCTTGGCGCGCATTGTTCACATAGCGCACTCCTGTGCGATATTACACCTGCGCGCGCCTCCGTGTCCAGTGAAAAACAGCACACGATCCCTTGGAAAATCCCGCTGCACGCCCGCGGCGCTTCATGCTAGGACGTGCGCCATGCGAACGGACGGCGCCACGGGAGACATGCGATGCCCGACGACACCACCCAGATCGAGGCCCCGGGCCCTGATGCGCGCGACGACGTCCTGCC
>DBBA01000360.1 GCA_002291955.1 Rhodobacteraceae bacterium UBA996
CCGGCCCTTTCGGCAGTCAGTAGACGAACGGCCGTCAGGCGACGTAGTCCACGTAGACCACGATGCGACCGGTGGCCACGGGCGTCACAACGCCCGTGACCGTCAGGATGAGGTCGGTATCCGTCCCGTTCGGTCCCGGAACGAGGGTGCCGACGCCCCGGCTCTCGCGGTCGAAGAGCACCTGCGCCGCCGCAGCCAGCGGCTGGTTGGCCAGGAGCGCCGCCGCCGCGCCGGTGAAGCCCAGGTTGGCCTGGGTGCCGGCAGCGCCGAAGGCGTTGGTGACGTCGATGAGGCCGCCCCGGATGCGGTTGCCCGCCGGGATGCGCGCCAGCCGGACGACCCAGCCGTTGACGATGTTGACGCCAGGGGCGTAGACGGCATACGCACTGCGCTGCATGCCGCCCCAGTCGCGGGCGTTGACGAGGACGGGCGGGTTCGTGACCCACTGTCCATACTGCGTCGAGACGAGAGACATGGTTCCGTCCTCCTATCAGGTGGTGCGGCGAGCGAGGATGCGCACAACCTGCACGTCCTCGACGCGAAGAGCACCCCACGAGCCCCAGGCGTAGACCTGCCACGGCTGGAGCCTGAGGTCCTTGCGCTGGCTGATGTCCGGCACGATGGCCTGGTTCTCGCCGAACTCGATGGCGTCCTCGGTGAACATGAAGACGCGGTTCGCCGGCGCACCGCCGTCGTAGGTGCCGTCCACGATCTCCGGCAGGCGCTGCGAACGGATGAACTGCATCCCGAGGTAGGGCGGCAGCCGGCCACTCTCCAGCGGGTAGAAGCGGGAGAAGTCGCCGTTGACGAACCGGTTGTCCTGGAGGAGCGAGAGCCAAGCGTTCTCGTTCAGCAGAACGGTCACGCGCGCGTCGGGATTGTCCACGGCCTCTGCCGAGAGCAGCCTCGCCTTGGCACGCAGAAGCGTGTCGAGGTTCAGCGGCCCGGGGGTGGTGCCGGTCGAGAACGAGAAGACATCCTGGTTGGCCACGCCACCCGGGAAGTTGGTCGTCGAGCCGCCCTGCTTGCCGACCGTCACCGGGCCGTCGAGGGCGGCGATGATGGTGTCGTCCTGGGCTCGCGCCAGGGCGGAGGCGATCCGGCGCGAGTAGGGGCTGCGGAAATCGACCACCATGCGCAGCCGGTCGAACTGATCGATGAACAGCGGCTCGACATCGAAGGCGCGAATGAAGCCCCAGCGCCGGTCATGGTTGATGTCGCCCTGCGACATCTGGCTGAAGCGGGTGGAGACCTCCGTGGCGGAGATGCCGCCGAGGCGTTCGGCGGACCACATCTCGGCCTTCACGGACCTGATGCGGACGGCCCCGCGCAGGCGGGCCATGGTCTGTTCGGCGAGCATGGTGACCGTGTCACCAAACTGCTCGACAAGGGCAGCGTTGATCGTTGTGGACATAGACTTTCCCTCTGTGCATTTCAGAGGTTACAGCGGCGACCTCTCAGTCAGGTTGTCGGGGCCTGCGGGTCACTGCGCCCGAGCCGATCCCCGGCCAGAAGGAAGTCTGGGCAGGAGACTACCCACAGGACTGTCGTCCTGTCAACAGGCTTTCTTTCACTGGTCTGCGCCGAAATCGTCCGGTTTTTCGACGCGCAACGGCGGGGGCGGAAAACCGGCCGGCGCACACACGCCGGCCACCGCCCGCCAGTCAGAGAGGTTGACCTCGCCGCGACGAGCCAAATCCCGGTCGAGGGCCGCGAGGTCCAGAAGCCCCGGGACGTAGTTCCCGAACTGGTCCAGGCCGCCCTCCAGCGCCCGGACACAGGCGGCCTGCGTGGTGAACGGCCCCCACACCTGGCGCGGGGGCTCCAGAGAGAAGCGGCTGACCTCGACGACCAGGAGGATGAGAACCCACATCAGCGAAACGCCCGCGCGTAGAGGCGGTCAATCTCGCTCTGGAGGCTGTCAGCCTTGGCGTTGTCGCCCGCGCGCACGGCGGCAAGCTGCTGCCGCTTCAGTTCGCGAGCCATGGCGGCGCTCTCGTTCGGGCCTGCGGGCGCTCCACTGCCAGGGCCGACGCCGGGGCCGGAGCCCTCCGACAGCAACTTGCCGACCTTGGCCAGCGCCTCGATGACGGCGGGATGGGTGCCGAGGCCAGCCTCGGTCAGCGCCTCACGGATGCCGAGTTCATTGGCTGCCAGCTTGGCGCTCTTCACCAACCCGTCGAACTCGCCGCCGTGCTTGCGGCGCAGCGCATCGACTGCCTCCGCCGCCGTTTTCTCCGCCGCCTCGGCCGCCGCCTTCTGCTGCTCGGCCGCGAGCCCGAGCGACGCCTTCAGCACCGCGTCCGCCTGCCTCGGGAGCAGCCCGTTCTCGTGGGCCACCTTCCTGAACCAGGCGACGCCCTTGTCGTCGAGCGCCCCTGGCGTCACGTCCTTGAGGTCGAACGTGTAGCCGTCCGGCGTCTCGGGGAGCCCCAGGCGCTTCAGGACCCCGGTCGGGTCCTGCTTGACTGCATCGTCGATGCGGACCAGCGTCTCCGGCGGAGAGCCGATCAGGCTCTCGGCGTGCGCGTAGGCGTTGGCGAGGTCGCTGACGGACTTGCCGGCGAACTTGCTGAGCCGCTTGCGGAGATCGGCGTCGTCGATGTCCTCGATCCAGGCCCCGGGGGACTTGGCGGGAGCAGCGTCGGCGGGCTTGGCGTCTCCGGCGGCAGCGGAAGGCACTCCACCGGCCTTGGGGTCGGCAGCAGCGCCGCCGTCTCCAACGCGCTGAGGATCGTCGGCCCCGGCCGCCGAGGCGCCGTCCAGAAGTCCGTCACTGGGCATTTCCCTTCTCCTGTTGGGTCTGCTCCTCACTGGTCAGCCGCCTGGGCAGCGACAGGAGGAAGATGGCGAGGGCGCGCTGGCCCTCATTGAAGGCGGTCTGGCCGAAGCTGTCAGCAACCAGCGTCGTGCGGTCGGTGTAGCAGAAGCGCGCGACCAGCAGTCGCTCGATTGCTGCCCACTGCGGGCCGCCCGCAAGATCGCGGGCTGCGAGCACCGCGTCGTCGAACATCGAGGAGTTGTTCATCGGCCTATGATACCTGCTTTGTTCGCCGCTGTCATCACATTGGCGGCGGCCTCCGCGTTGACGGCGGTCGCCTCCGCCTCGACCATGGGCTGCTGAGCCGCACGGCGCTGCTCTCGGACACGCTCCACGTCGCCCTCATCGCGGAGGATTTCCGCCGGCGCGTTGAAGGCGGAATGCATGATGCGCACGGCGCGGTCGGTATTCAGGTTGTCCAGCACGGCAAGATCGGACGTGCTCTGCGCGACAATGGAAAGCGCCTGGACCCACCGCTCCAGCCCCGATATGCGGCCCTGCTGGAGCGCAAGAACGAGCGGACTGTTCGAGAACACGCGCAGGTTGAGGTCGGCCAGGGCTGCCGGCATGGGAGACAGCAGCCCGTCCCGGAGCAGCACGTCAAGCAGACGCTTAACAAGGGGTTCCAAAACGGCCCCCATGACCCGCAGAACCATCGGAGCGACCGCGCGGTTGCGTTCGTCTTTTTCTATGGACACTTCGTAGGCCGTGCGCGGCTGCTTGGAGCCGGCCGGGTTCGCGCCGCTCTGGAACAGCGGCAGGAAGAACGCGCGCTCAATCCGGGACTGCCGGTCCCGGAGAAGCTCGGCACCGACCTCGATGCGACTGGCACCCGGTGGGATGATCGGCCGCAGCGCCTGCTGGTCGCTGTCCGTGTAGGTGATGCCGCCAGGGTAAAGCCGGGCGGGCGACAGCAACGCCCCGTCCCGGGCCTCCATCGGCGGGTCCACCAGCTTCTCAGCGCCGCGCAGGACCAGATTGGACAGGTTGTTCACCATGAACACGTCGCCCAGCGCCGTCATCGCCGGCGAGCGGCCCCACGGTGTGCCGTCTACGGAATACCAGGGCGTGAAGATCACGGGGCGAGACGTGTATCGCTCCTCGGCCACGACGTGCCCTTCGTAGACCCAGACGCCATAGAACGGAGCGCCCAAGGCGCGCATGCCAGGAGAGACGAGCTCGTCCACGTCCGGGTCGTCTGACGACACGCAGGCGTAGATGACCTCGACGGGGTTGTCGGCACCCTCCTGGGCAGACGCGAACAGCGCCTCCCGATCTGGCCACCGCTTGATGGCCGCGCGCTTCGTCATGCGGTCCTTGATGAAGACGGCATCGACCCGGCCGTCGCTCATCTCCGCCGCGACCTGCCAGACCGGGTAGTGGCGAAAGCGCGGCAGAGCGTCCTCACGGTGGTTCGCGCGGTCCCGCCCGCGCCACACCGCGATGCACCCGACGCCGTAGAGCCCGAGGTCGAGGCACAGGTTGTGCAGGGCCGGCAGCCCCGACCGCTCGCCGGAAAACAGGATCGAGGTCATCGCCGTCGCGGCGTCCTGCATCCACTCCTGTGCCGCCCGGTCGAGGCGGTGGGTCTTGAGCGGGACGCCCATGGCGTTGGCCGGGACGAACCGGAACGCGGCGTCCATGGTGCCCGCGAGGAAGACCTCTGACATCAAGAAAGAGGCGAAGAGTTCGAGGCTGTCCGCCGCCGTGCTGTCGAGGAGACGCCGCTGGCGGCTGTCCGCCGTGGATTGGTTCTCGTCGTAGGACAGCGAAGTCGGCTGGACGACATTCTGGAGCGAGCGCCACAGCCCTTCACGCTCGTTTCGGACGGCAACGGCCGCGTCATAGCGAGCGCGCAGGAGCGTCGCCCGGGGGTTGGCGACCGGCGTCGGCGTTCCCCTGGTCTTCACCCGAGCAGCCCCGAGGCGTTGAGCGAGGTGCGCTCATCGGTCAGCAGGGTGGCCTTGCGGCCCTGCTGCGCCCGCATCTTCGCCTGGGCTATGTTGTCGGCCCTGAGCGCCGCCTCCTCGCGCTCCTTCTTGGCCCGGGCCTCTGCACGCGCCTCGGCCTCTGCCTGCATCCTGGCCGGGTTCATCCGGCCGCCCCCCAGGAGGCTCGACACCACTCCGCCCATTCGTCAGTCCTCCACGGCCCAGGTCAGGTTGGTGAACGAAGCCGCCGGCCGGGCCTTCATCTCCTCCTCACGCGTCAGGAAGGCGCGGGGGCGAGGCGCTCGGGCCTTGAGCGCAATAAGGAGGCGGGCCTGCTGCCTCGGCGTGCGCTCGGCCAGGGGAACGAAGCCAGGCTCTGCCGGGTCAA
>DBBA01000248.1 GCA_002291955.1 Rhodobacteraceae bacterium UBA996
GTCGTCTTCGTCGGCACCATGTGGCCCCTGTTCGCCGAGATGATCGTGGGCCGCGCGGTGTCGGTGGGCGCGCCCTTCTTCAACGCGGCCTTCACGCCCTTCATGGTGGCGCTGGCCGCGATCCTGCCGGTCGCGTCCATCCTGCCGTGGAAGCGGGCGGTCCTGTCCCGCGGGATCCAGGCCCTGTGGGGGACCCTCGCCCTGTCCATCGCCGCGGGCGCACTCGCCTGGTCGGTGCAGACAGGCCGGTCGGCCTTTGCCCCCATCGGTGCCGTGCTGGCCGTGTGGCTGGTCGGCGGCGCGGCCGTGGACCTGTGGGCGCGCACCGGGCGCGAAGGCCTCCGCCATCGCCTGGGCCGCCTGACCCGCCTGCCGCGGGCCGACTGGGGCAAGGCCGTGGCGCATGCGGGGCTGGGCATCCTGATCTGGGGCGTGTCCGCCCACATGGCCTGGCAGGTCGAGGACATCCGCGTGGCCCGCGAAGGCGAGACCTTCACCGTCGGGGCCTATGACATCACCCTGACCCGCGTGCAGGAGGTTCAGGGGCCGAACTACATCTCGACCATGGCCGAGATGGTCGTGACGCGCGACGGGCGGCCGGTGGCCGTGGTGTTCCCCGAGAAGCGGTTCTACCCAGTGGCGCAGATGCCCACGACCGAGGCCGCCATCGACTATGGCGTGTTCCGCGACCTGTACCTGGTGATCGGCGACCCGCAGGACGGCGGCGGCTGGGCGGTGCGGACCTATGTGAAGCCCTTCACCAACTGGATCTGGGCGGGGTCGATCCTGATGGCGCTGGGCGGCACCATCTCGCTCACCGACCGGCGGTTCCGGGTGGCGGCGGGCGCCCGCCGGGCGGCGGCGCCGGGCGCGGTGCCTGCGGAATGACGCGCGGAACGACACGGCTGGCGCCGGTCATTGCGGTGGTACTGGCCACGCTTGCCGCCCCGGCGCAGGCGGTGCTGCCCGACGAGATGCTGGCCGACCCCGCGCTCGAAGCCCGCGCGCGGGCGATCTCGACCGGGCTGCGCTGCCTGGTCTGCCGCAACGAATCCATCGACGAATCACACGCGCCCTTTGCCCGCGACCTGCGGCTTCTGGTGCGCGAACGGCTGGTGGCGGGCGACACCGACGCGCAGGTCGAGGCGTTCCTGGTCGCGCGCTTCGGCGAGTATGTCCTGCTGCGCCCGACCGCGCAGGGCGCGAACCTGATCCTGTGGCTCGCCGCGCCCGCGATGCTGCTGGCGGGCGGTGCGGTCGCCGTGACCTATGTGCGCCGCCGCGCCGCCTCGGCCCCCGGCGACGGGGGTCTGAGCGCCGACGAGGAAGCCCGGCTCAAGGCGCTTCTCGACCGCGACTAAGCCGCGCCCTCGCCGCACGGGTCGCGAGGACCGGGCGCCGATCACGGTACGACCGCCTTTCACCCTTTCCTTAATACCCCCGCGCGGCGCGCCGTCCGAGGTGGCCGGCCGCAGGGCCGGCGCCGAGACAAAAGGCGTCGCGGGGCCCGCAGGCCCCGCGTCCATCTGACGGATCAGAATGCCTCGGGCCGGGCCTCGCGGGCCATGTGGTCAAGCACGGCGTTCACGAACTTCGCTTCGCGGCCTTCGGGAAAGAACGCCTTGGCCACGTCCACGAATTCGGTGATCACGACCTTGGGCGGCGCCGCGCCCTCGATCAGTTCGGCCCCGCCCGCACGGAACAGGGCGCGCAGCGTCGGGTCGATCCGGTCGATGGGCCATTTCGCCACCAGCGCGCGGTCGGTCATCTGGTCGATGCGGGCCTGCCAGCTGACCGCGCCTTCGAGGATCTGGCGGAACAGGTCCACGTCGCCGTCCAACATCTCGTCCCCGTCGATGGTGGCGCCGAACCGGTGATCCAGGAACTCGCGCCGCACCACGTCCACCGCCTGGCCCGCGGCTTCCATCTGGAACAGCGCCTGCACCGCATAAAGCCGCGCGGCCGAGCGCATCTGGCGCTTGTCGGGCTTCGGGCGCACGGGCCGGTCGGCCGGATCGCCCTCGAACACGCCCTCGTCGGTCACGAGGTCGCCCCCGGGGCCGCCACGGACCGGAACCCGATTCCCTTGGGCTTCTTGCCGAGCGTCCGGCCATGCGCGATCAGGCTCAGCGCCGCGGCCGCGGCATCTCCGCCCTTGTCCTGCCCGGCCGGGTCCGACCGCACGGCGGCCTGGGCGTGGGTGTCCACAGTCAGGATGCCGTTGCCGATGCAGGCGCCCTGCAGGCCCAGAAGCATCAGCCCGTGCGCGCTGTCACCCGCGACGATGTCGTAATGCGACGTCTCGCCCCGGATCACGCAGCCGAGCGCCACGAACCCGTCATGGTCGGTGCGCCGGAAGGCGCTCGCGATGGCCGCCGGAATCTCGAAGGCGCCGGGCACCTCGATCATCTCGTGCTCGGCGCCTGCCTTGTCGAGCATCGCGCGCGCCCCCGTCAGCAGGTTGTCGGCGATGTCGGCATAGTAGGGCGCCCGCACGATCAGCACGCGCACGGGCGCGTCGAAGACCGGCAGGGGCAGGATGCGGTGGGCAGGACCGGCCATGCGCGTCACTCCACGGGGATGGGGCGCGTGCCCTCGATCGACAGGCCGTAGCCCTCGAGGCCCACGACCTTGGGTTTCTGGGAATTGGTCAAGAGGATCAGCCGCTTGAGGCCGAGGGCCGACAGGATCTGCGCGCCCAGCCCGTACTGGCGCAGGGTGTGCGGCGAGACGGCATCGTCGAGCGTCAGCTTCATGTGCAGGTCGCGGAGCAGGACCAGCACCCCCCGCCCCTCGGCCGCGATCAGGCGCATGGCTTGCCCGAACTCGGACGCGCGGCCGGGGCCCCCTGCCCCCACCACGTCGAGCATGGGGTCCAGCGTGTGCATCCGCACCAGCACCGGATCGTCGCCCGAGATGTCGCCCTTGATCAGCACGATGTGCTCGGACCCCTGGGTTTCGTCGGTGTAGATGTGCATGTCCCAGTCGCCGCCGAATTCCGACCGGAAGCGGCGCTGCTGGGTTTCCCGCACGAGGTTGTCGTGGCGGCGGCGATAGGCGATCAGGTCGCTGATCGTGCCGATCTTGAGCCCGTGCTTCTGGGCGAAGGCGACAAGGTCCGGCAGGCGGGCCATCGACCCGTCGTCGTTCATGATTTCGCAGATCACGCCCGAGGGGTTCAGCCCCGCGAGGCGCGCGATGTCCACCGCGGCCTCGGTATGGCCCGCGCGGACCAGCACGCCGCCGTCGCGGGCGCGCAGCGGGAAGATGTGGCCGGGCGTGGCGATGTCGGCCGCGGTCTTGGACGCGTCGATGGCGACCGCGACAGTGCGGGCGCGGTCATGGGCCGAGATGCCGGTGGTGATGCCCTCGCGCGCCTCGATCGACACGGTGAAGGCGGTCTCGTGCCGGGACGCGTTGTAGGACGCCATCAGCGGCAGCCCCAGCGCATCGATCCGGCTGCCGGTCAGGGACAGGCAGATCAGCCCGCGGCCGTGGGTCGCCATGAAGTTGATCTTCTCGGGCGTGGCCATCTGGGCGGGGATCACCAGATCCCCCTCGTTCTCGCGGTCCTCGTGATCGACGAGGATGAACATGCGCCCGTTGCGGGCGTCCTCGATGATCTCCTCGACCGAGGAGATGGCGTCGGCGTAGCTTGTCGGCATGTCGGTCATCGGGGCTGTCCCTGTTGCCCGCGCGCATCTAGCCCAAGGGGCGCGGGATGGCCAGAGGCGCGCGGGGGCGCTGCCCCCCGTGCCGCCGGTCCCTCGGACCGGTGGCGGAACCGGCGGCAAACCCCGGGGTATCTGTGAGAGGATGAAGAGAGCAGTCAGGCGCGGCGGCGCAGGGCCGCAAGTGCGCCGATCCCGGCAATAAGCAGAAGCGCGGGGGCGGGCAGCGGCACGGCGGGCACGGCCGCGTCGAAAGCCGCGGCAAATGCGTCATGGCCAACGCGCGTCGGGTGCAGTTGGTCCCAGTAGAGCCGCGCATCGGCATCCGCGCAGGCGGTCCCGGCCGAGGGCTGGCCGAACACGCTGAACGGATCGACCGGCAGGCAGGGGTCGGTCAGGTTCGTCAGGCCGAAGGCGGCCGGGTTCGTCGTGGCTGCGGTGAACACGCCAAAGGTATCGACGGTGTGAATGGTCAGCCCCGCGCCACGCAAGGTCGCCACCATCCCCTGGAAGGCAGAATTGTAGGCCTGCGTCACCGCCGACCCGGTCCCCTGCGCCAGGGGGCCAAGGTCGCGCAGCCGCGGGGTCGCGCCGATGTCGGGCAGGTTCCACAGCACGAATTCGTCGATCCCGAGCGCCGACAGCGCCGCCACGTTCGCACTGATGCTGCCGAGCGTCGCGGCGACCCGCGCACCGATGGCGGCCTGGGCCGCCAGGGGCGACGGGGCGGCCGCCGCCGCGCCAACCGCGTCGAACATGTCGTTCGCGCCATAGAAGACCGAGGCGAGCGACCGTTCCCCGAGGGCGAGCAGCGGCAGCGCCGCGGCAAAGGCCGCGACCTGGGCAGGCGCATCGGGAATGGTATCGCCGTCGGTCACGGCCCGGGCGCCGCCGAAGGCGAAGTTCCCCGAACGGCCGGGGGCGAAGTCCTCGAGGAACGTCTCGTTCCAGACCGGGCCGTTGGTGAAGCGCCCGTTGAAGTAGGGGGGCGGAGGGAACA
>DBBA01000194.1:0-2158 GCA_002291955.1 Rhodobacteraceae bacterium UBA996
GGGGCCGCGATCTCGTCCTTCGCCGCCCGCGACTACGCGCAGATGGTGGCGGACCTCGCGCTGCGGCGCGAACTGATGGCGCTGGGGCGCGACATCACCGCCCGTGCCGCGACCGTGGACGTGGCCAGCGAACCCGCCGAGCAGATCGTCGAGGCCGAACAGCGGCTCTACAAGCTGGGCGAGACGGGCAGCACCCGCGCGGGCTTCCAGAGCTTCCTGTCCGCCGTGCGCGAAGCGCTGACGGTCGCCAACGCCGCCTACCAGCGCGATGGGGGTCTCGCGGGCCTGTCCACGGGCCTCATCGACCTCGACAAGAAGCTCGGCGGCCTGCACAAGTCCGACCTCCTGATCCTTGCGGGGCGCCCGTCCATGGGCAAGACCTCGCTCGCCACCAACATCGCCTTCAACATCGCGCGTGCCTATCGCCGCGGCCAGCGCCCGGACGGGTCCGAGGGCGCGGTGAACGGCGGCGTGGTCGGCTTCTTCAGCCTCGAAATGTCGTCCGAACAGCTGGCCGCGCGGATCCTGTCCGAAGCGTCCGAAGTGCCCTCCGAACAGATCCGCCGCGGCGACATGACCGAGACCGAGTTCCGCAAGTTCGTCGAAGCCGCGGGCGCCCTGGAAGCCTGCCCGCTGTTCATCGACGACACGCCCGCCCTGCCGATCAGCCAGCTGGCCGCCCGCGCCCGGCGCCTGAAGCGCACCCACGGGCTCGATGTGCTGATCGTCGACTACCTGCAGCTGGTCCGCCCCGCCACCACCAAGGACAGCCGCGTGAACGAGGTCAGCGAGATCACGCAAGGGCTGAAAGCCATCGCCAAGGAACTGGACATCCCCGTGGTCGCCCTGTCGCAGCTCTCGCGCCAGGTCGAAAGCCGCGAGGACAAGCGCCCGCAGCTGTCCGACCTGCGGGAATCGGGCTCGATCGAACAGGACGCCGACGTGGTGATGTTCGTGTTCCGCGAGGAATACTACAAGGAACGCGAAAAGCCGGGCGACCACGAACTCGACAAGATGGCCAAGTGGCAGGAAGAAATGGCCCGCCTGCACGGCCGCGCCGAGGTCATCATCGGCAAGCAGCGCCACGGCCCCATCGGCACCGTGGACCTGTCGTTCGAGGGGCGCTTCACCCGCTTCGGCAACCTCGCGAAATCGTGGCAAGACGGGGCGTCGGACGGCTTCCGCTGACCGGTTTCGCTGCTACGGTTGTGCGGTCGCTGCAGGCAGGCCCGCGGGCGGCGACAGGTGGGGGGCACCATGTCCGACGAACGCGGCGCGCGGACGGCGCGCGAACTGGAAGGGCACGTCGCCTGGCTCGATACCTTCACCGGGGCGGCCCTTGGCGTGCTGGCGGTGGCGTCCGGCATCTATACCTACCTCGGCGTGTCCACGCTGCTCGATGACACGGGTGCCCTGCGGGTGTTCGCGGCACTCGCCTATTCGGTCGCCGTGTCGGTCGCGATCTTCGTGTTCTGGTCCTACCTGATGCGGCTTCTGCCCGCCGTGCGCACCCTGTCCGCACGCCTGGGCCTCGCGCTCGCCATGCTCCTGGGGTCGGCCGCCATCGTCGCCATGTCGTCCTGGCTGAACGCCGCGGCACTCGCCGGGGCGGCGGCCGTCGAACGGCATCTCGAGGTCACGCTGACCAACTACCAGACCGCGCTGGAACGGGCGAACCAGATCGCGGTCGAAGGCCAGGGGCTGGAACGCGACGTGGCCCGTCTGCGCGAAGGCTTCACCGACCTGTCGGAACGCGAAGCCGCGGGCGAGTTGTCGGGATTTGCCGGCCGCGGCGCGGTGGCGCGGCTTCTGGCACAGAAGTCCGACGAACTGGCCGCGCTGGAAGCACAGATCGCCGCCCAGAACCCGGCCGTCGCCGCGGCCTTTGCCGAAGGCAACGCGATCCTGTCCCGCATGCGCGCCCTTCTGGCCGACCGCGGCCCGGTCGAGGTTCGGTCGGTCGCCTTTGCCGAGGAATCGGTGCGCCTGTCGAACGTGATCGTCCAGTTGCGGCAACTGTCGGTCGCGCCGCTGGTGATCCGCGCGGCCGATGACCTGGCGCAGTCCTTCGTGGTGCCCGAACTCGACGGGGGCGATGCCGCCACCCGGGCGGGTCAGGCCGCGACCATCGACGCGGTGCTGACCGCGCTCGGCCAGC
>DBBA01000194.1:2573-2714 GCA_002291955.1 Rhodobacteraceae bacterium UBA996
GCAGGCCGATGCGGTGCTGCTCTATGCCGGGGACTTCCTGCCCAGTTGGGCCGGCGCCATCGCCATCGACCTGCTTCCGGCGGTGCTGGTCCTGATCCTGGCCGTCACGCAGGCGGCGATCCGGTCGGGGCGCGAAGGCGC
>DBBA01000203.1:0-501 GCA_002291955.1 Rhodobacteraceae bacterium UBA996
CGCGCCCGGCGCGGCGCGCTTCCAGGAGTTCGGTCAGCCGCGCCCGCCCGCGCGCCGCCGCGCGGCGCATGCGGATCGAGGTCATGTAGGCCTCCTGCATGCTGGGCGACAGTTGGCCGATCGTGCGCGCGACCTCGTCCACCAGGCGCTGGTCGCCGGTTTCGGTCTCGGCGGCGAGGGCGTCGCGGGCCAGCGCGTCGGCGAGCGAGTCGAGCGTTTCCATCGGGACCTCTGGGGTAGGGCGACCTGCGGGGCTTAGCCTGCCGGGGCGGGGTCGGGCAAGGAAATCGCGACCGGCCCGGCAGAAAGCCCGGCATGGGCGCGGTCGAGCCGCAGCCAGGCCAGCGCCCGGTCGCCCGAACGGGTGTAGAGCACGCCCGCCTCGCGCCCGTCGGCGGTCAGGATCGGCGTGCCGGGCGGGGTCGCGGGGCCGGTCGCGTGCACGGCGACGAGGCCCTTGCGCAGGTCGGTCTTGTGCTTCATCCGCGCGGTGACCTCCTG
>DBBA01000203.1:859-5381 GCA_002291955.1 Rhodobacteraceae bacterium UBA996
CAGCCCTTGCGGAAATCGACCCCGTGCAGGCGTTCGAACCCGATCTCCAGCGGGTAGCTGTCGCCGGGGACCAGTTCGATGCCGGTCTGCGGGATGACATGGGCCACGCGCAGCGCGTCCCAGTAGGTGCCGTCATCGCCCGCGGACCCGCCATACAGCCGCCAGCCGAGCGCCGGGTGGCGCGGGTCGGCGATGGCGCCGTCCGGTGCGGGGCCGGTGCCGCGGGCGACCGTGATCCCGGTGGATGCGACCTGCACGTCCGCGCGCAGGCGGTACATCGTCAGGCGGCGCAGCAGGTCGTCCGCAAGGGGTGTGGCCACGTCGATCAGGATCGTGTCGGGGGCGAGGTCCGGCGGGGCCGCGCGCAGGAAGAAGTCGGCGATGATCTTGCCCTGCGGGGTCAGGAGCGCGGCGTAGAGCGGTCCGTCGCCAAGGCGCCGGACGTCGTTCGTCACCAGGCCCTGCAGGTAATGCACCCGGTCGGGGCCGCTGACGGCGATCACTGTCCGGGGGTCGTCCTGTGCCATGTCGGTCCTGCCGTTCCTGCCTTGCGAATATAGGCAGGCCGTCCGGTCCGCGACAGGGGTCAGCGGGTGCGGCCTGCGCGGAAGCTCTGGGTCAGTGCCGCGGGGTCGTAGCGGGTGGCGATCCAGGTGCGGATCGGCATCGGCGTGGCAGCGGTGTCGCGGGCATAGGCATCGAGCAGGTGGTCGAGGATGCCGGTGTCGGTGAAGTCGAGGTGGACGTAGCGCCAGTGCAGGTGGCGGCGGGCGATCTCGATGGGCGCGCCCTCCATGTGCAGGAGCCACAGCGCCGAGGCGAGGCCCGCGCGGTCGGCCCCCGACTTGCAGTGCATGACGAAGGGGCGGTCGATCGTCTCGAAGATGTCGAGAAGGGCGAGCAGGTCCTCGGGCGGCACCAGTTTCCGGGCAAAGAGCCGCACGTCGATCATGCGCATGCCCAGGCGCTGCGCCGCCTCGCGTTCGAACAGCCAGGGGCTGCCGTCATTTGTGCCGCGCAGGTTCAGGATCGTGCGGATTCCCATGCGGTGGTAGCGTTCCAGCCGCCGGGGCGAGGGCTGGTTCGACCGCCAGACGCCGGGGGCGACCTGATCGAGGTTCGACCAGACGGTGCGCAGGATGCCGTGGTCGAAGAGGTGGAAGTGCACCCAGGCCGCCAGGCGCCCGCGCGGGGTCGAGATGTCGCGGCCGAAGGACCGCGCGAGGCGTCGTTCGACATCGTGCAGGGTGCGGGCGAGGCTGGCGAACATGGGGTCTGCGGGGTGACTGCGGCCCGGGGCGTGTAGCGGCTGGGACGGTGCGGGGCAACCGCCCCGTCGAATGGGTGGGCGGCGCCCGTGTCGGCAGTGGGGGCGCGGGCGGCGAGGCCGGGGGGCTGTCTGCCCCCCCGGTCCGTTCGGGCCTGTCGGCCCTCACCCCCCCGAGGATATTTCGGACAGGATGAACGGGGCGGGGGGTGTCCGGCCGGGCGCGGCGGGAGGTCACGGTGCCCTGCGTTGACCTTGGCGGCGGGCGGGCCTAGGCAGGCGCGGTTCCCCGTGCGCGAGGTGTCCGATGTCGCTGGCCCATGGTCGTCCGTATCTTGCGATCCCGGGTCCGTCGGTGATGCCCGACCGGGTGCTGTCGGCGATGCACCGGGCGGCGCCGAACATCTATGCGCAAGGGATGATCGACCTGACGGCGGGGCTGGTCGCCGACCTGAAGCGCGTGGCGGGCACGGCGCATCACTGTGCGATCTACATCGCCAACGGGCATGGGGCCTGGGAAGCGGCGCTGGCGAACGTGCTGGCGCGGGGGGACCGCGTGCTGGTGCTGGCCACGGGGCGCTTCGGGCATGGCTGGGGCGAGATGGCCGCGCGGCTGGGCGCCGAGCGCGAGATCCTGGATTTCGGGTTGCGGGCGCCGGTGGATCTGGACCGGGTGGCGGCGGCGCTGGCGGCGGACACCGCGCACCGCATCCGCGCGGTGATGGTCTGCCAGGTGGATACCGCGACCAGCGTGAAGAACGACGTGGCGGCCCTGCGCAGGGTGCTGGATGCCGTGGGGCATCCGGCGCTTCTGATGGTCGATTGCATCGCGTGTCTGGGGTGTGACGCCTTCGAGATGGACGCCTGGGGCGTGGACGTGATGGTGACCGGCAGCCAGAAGGGGCTGATGACGCCCCCGGGCCTGGGGTTCGTGTTCTTCAACGACCGGGCCGATGCCGCGCGGGACCGGGCCGAGTGGGCGACGGCCTATTGGGACTGGCGGCCGCGGGTGCGGGCGAGCGAATTGTGGCAGTTCTTCGACGGGACCGCGCCGACGCATCACCTGTTTGGCCTGCGCGCGGCGCTGGACATGATCGCCGAGGAGGGGCTCGAGGCCGTGCATGCCCGCCATGCGCGGCTGGCGCGGGCCGTCTGGGCAGCGATCCAGGCCTGGGGGCAGGGTGGGCCGATGGAGATGAACGTGGCCGATCCCGCGCACCGCAGCCATGCGGTGACGGCGGTCCGGATCGGCGCCCCGCATGGCGAGGCCTTGCGCGCCTGGGTCGAGGCGAACGCGGGTGTCACGCTGGGCATCGGGTTGGGCATGGCGCCCCCCGGATCGCCCGAGGCCGGCGGGTTCTTCCGCATCGGGCACATGGGGCATGTGAACGCGCACATGGTGCTGGGCGCGCTGGGCGCGATCGAGGCCGGGATGGGGGCGCTGGGCGTGCCCTTCGGGCGCGGCGGGCTGGAGGCGGCGGCGCGGGTGGTGGCGGGGGCCTGACGCCTGCTGCCCCGCGCTACTGACCGCGCGCGGCCAGCATCGCGCGCATCATCGCGATCTCGGCTTCCTGCGCGGCGATGATTGCTTCGGCCAGCTTGCGCACCTCGGGGTCGGTGCCGTGGGCCAGCGCGATGCGGGCCATGTCGATGGCGCCCTGGTGGTGCGGGATCATGCCGGTCAGGAAATCGGTGTCGGCATCGCCGGTCAGCGGGATCGCCATGCCGTCGTGCATCGCGGCCATGCTGCGGTCCCATTCCGCGGCATAGGGGGCGGCGGCGCCGTGCCCGGCATGGGCAGAATGGTCCTGCGCGGTGGCAGGCAGGGCGGCAAGGGCAAGGGTCAGCGCAAGAGGGGCTGGGCGCATGGCAGTCTCCGGTTCAGTGCGGCGGATGTGGCAACCGTCCCGCGCGGGAAGGCAAGTCACGCCGGGGTGACCGGGGCGGGGGTCGCGGCGGGCGTGGCGGCGGGCGTGCCGGTGGGCGTGGCGGCCCGGGCCGCGGCGACGGCCTGCGGCAAGACCTCGGCCAGCAGGTCGAGGTCGGCGGGGCGACCGCAGCTGATGCGGATGCAGCGGTTGCCGGGCGCGGCGAAGGGCATGCGGATGAACACGCCCCGGGCAATGGTCCCGTCCAGCACGCGGCGGGCAAGCGCGGCATCGCCCCCGCAGTCGAGCGTGACGAAGTTGGTGGCGGACGGCAGGGCGGTCAGGCCGCAGGCCGCGCCGATGGTGGCGATCTGGGTCCGGGCGGCGGCCACCTGCGCCTGCACCTGCGTCAGCCAGCCGGTGTCGGCCAGCGCCGCGAGCGCGCCCGCCTGCCCCATGCGCGACACGCCGAAGTGGTTGCGCACCCGGTCGAAGGCCGCGATCAGGGGCCGCGGCCCCAGCGCATAGCCCACCCGCGCACCTGCCAGCCCGTGCCCCTTGGAGAACGTCCGCATCCGGATCACGCGGGGGTCCGCGGGGTCGATCCGGGGCGCGGTGCCGGGGGGCGCGAGGTCGATGTAGGCCTCGTCGAGGATCAGCGTCGTGCCGTCGGGGATCGCGTCGAGCGCGGCCGCGATGGTGCTGCCTGCGTGCCAGGATCCCATCGGGTTGTCGGGATTGGCGAAGTAGACCAGCCGCGCGCCGGTGTCCCGCGCGCGGGCCAGGAGCGCGGGCAGGTCCTCGGCATCATCGCGGTAGGGCACGCGGTGCAGCACGCCGCCGAACCCCGCGACGTGGTAGTTGAACGTGGGATAGGCGCCGTCCGAGGTGACGACCGCGGTGCCCGGGTCCACCGTCAGCCGCACCAGAAGGCCGAGCAGGCCGTCGATCCCCTCGCCCACCATCACATGGGCGGGGTCCACCCCGTGATGGGCAGCGATGGCGTGGCGCAGCTCGTGCGCCTCGGGGTCGGCGTACATCCAGGCGTCCCGTGCCGCCCGCGCCATCGCCTCGACCGCCGCGGGGGACGGGCCGAAGGTGCTTTCGTTCGCGCCGAGCCGGGCGCGGAACGCCACGCCGCGGGTCCGCTCCAGCGCCTCGGGGCCGACGAAGGGCACCGTGGCGGGCAGGCTGGCGACAAGCGGGGTGAGGCGCGGATCGGGCATGCCAGATATCTGCGGCGAAAGCATGCGGCGCGGCAAGTGGGCAGCGTTGGGCGAATCGCGCGTCCGGGGTATCCTTGGGCCATTGCCCGGATTGCGGGGGGGCGGATGCGAGCTGTTCTGGTGGCGACCCTGTGTCTGGCGCTGTGGACAACGGGCGCGGG
>DBBA01000242.1 GCA_002291955.1 Rhodobacteraceae bacterium UBA996
ACATCTCGAACGTCACCCCGTCGTGCAGGTCCTCACCCGGGTGGATCTCGTAGCACACGTCCACCCCGCAGGCGTCGGCATGGTCGAGGATCGGGCGCCAGCGGCGGGCGAGTTCGTCGAACGCCTCCTCCACCAGCCCCGCGGGGCGCTGCGGCCAGGGGTAGAGGTACGGCCAGGCGAGCGCGCCCGAGAAGGTCGCATGCGCCGACAGGCCCAGGTTCTTCGACGCACTCAGCGCCTTCTTCACCTGATCGACCGCCCATTCGGCCCGCGCCGCGGGGTTGCCGCGCACGGCGGGCGCCGCGAACCCGTCGAACGCCGTGTCATAGGCCGGATGCACGGCCACAAGCTGGCCCTGCAGGTGGGCGGACAGCTCGGTGACCTGCACGCCATTGGCCGCCGCGCGGCCCTTGAAGTCGTCGCACCAGTCCTTGGACGTGGCCGCCTTGTCCAGATCGAACAGCCGACCATCCCAGCTTGGCACCTGCACGCCAGCATAACCACAGTCGGCCGCCCATTTCGTGATCGAATCCCACGAGTTGAACGGCGCGGCGTCCCCCGCGAACTGCGCCAGGAACAGCGCCGGGCCCTTGATCGTCTTCATGTCGTCCCTCCCTCGCCGGGCGTTGCCGGCCATTCGATTGTCAGGTGGCCGGCGTATCGGCCAGATTCTCGCGCACCAGCACCTCGATGCGGATCGCTTCCTGCGCGGGGTCGATGGCGGTGCCGTCGATCCGCGCGCGCAGCACCCGCAGGGCACTGCGCACCACATGGCCCAGGTCCTGCGCGATGCAGGCATCGACCGTGCCCGCGACCAGCGCCGCCCGCACATGCGGCGTCAGGTCATGCACCACGACCGGCAACCGCCCCGCAAGGCCCGTGCGTTCCAGCACCGCGATCAGCCCGCGGTTGCCCGCGCCCATGGAATAGATCGCATCGACCGGGGCAAGGGCTGCCAGCGCACCCGGCAGCAGCCGCTCGACGGTCGCCGCATCGTCGCGCCCCTCGATCGACGGCAGCACGGTCAGGGTCGGGAACCGCTCGGCCATCACCGCGTCGAAGCCGTGCCGCCGCTCGATGTGCTCGCGCGACAGCATCGACCCGGCCAGCACCAGCACCCGCGCCCCGTCCCGCCCGGGCCCCAGGAACCGGCCCAGAAGCCAGCCCGCGGTGCGCCCCGCCCGCACGTTGTCGATGCCCACGAACCGGTCGCGCGGCGCTGCGGGCTGGTCGGACACCAGCGCCACCACCGCCACGCCCGCATCATGCACCCGGCGGATCGCGTCGCGCACCTGCGGCGTCTCGGGCGCCAGCACCGCGACCCCGTCGATCCCCTCAGCCAGCAGCGCATCGAGCACCCGCGCCACGGCCGCCGAATCGAACGCGGGCACGCGGACCACCCGCAGCTCGGTCCGGTCCATCAGCGCCCGCGCCCGCGCGCCCTCGGCGGCCTCACCCAGCGCCTGCAGGAACGCCGACCGTCCCTCGGGCAGCACGAAGACCAGCCGGTGCACCTGCCGCCGCGCGAGGTTCGCCGCCGCCACGTCGCGCACATAGCCCAGCCGCGCGATCGCGTCGTGCACCCGCGCGACCGTCACCGCCCGTACGCCCGGCCGGGCGTTCATCACCCGGTCCACGGTCGCCAGCGACACGCCCGCCTCGCGCGCGATGTCGTTCACGGTGGGCCGTGCGGCACCGGGCACCATCTTCGTCCTCCCTGTGTCGTGACCTTGCCCGGCAGCCTGAGGCACGTCAATCAGCCCCGCGCACTCTGGACAGCCCCGGCAGGTCAGGCGATTGGTGGCGCTAACACACCGGGAGAAGCCCATGTCCATCCGCGTCACCGTCTGGGGCGAGAACGTCCACGAACAGAAATCCGCCGCCGTCCGCGCGATCTACCCCGACGGCATGCACACCACCATCGCTGCCGCGCTGAACGCCGCGGGCGGCATCCATGCGACCACCGTCACCCTGCAGGACCCCGACCATGGCCTGTCGGACGCGACCCTCGCCGCGACCGACGTCCTCATCTGGTGGGGCCACGCCGCCCACGGCCAGGTCGAGGACCGCATCGTGGACCGCGTCATCGACGCCGTCTGGTCCGGCATGGGCGCGATCTTCCTGCACTCCGCCCACTTCTCGAAACCCTTCAAGCGCCTCATGGGCAGCCCCTGCAACCTCACCTGGCGCGAGGCCGGCGAGCGCGAACGCCTCTGGCTGACGTCCCGCAACCATCCCATTGCCGCGGGCCTGCCCGACCACTTCGAGCTTGAGAACGAGGAGATGTACGGCGAGCCCTTCGGCGTCCCCGAACCGCAGGATACCGTCTTCGTCTCGTGGTTCCAGGGCGGCGAGGTGTTCCGCTCGGGCCTCACCTGGAAGCGCGGCGCGGGGAACGTGTTCTACTTCCGCCCGGGGCACGAGACCTATCCCACCTACCACGACACCAACGTCCAGCGCGTCATCGCCAACGCCGTCCGCTGGGCGCACAACCCCGCCGCACGGCTGGCGAACCCCAGCGCCGCCCCGAACGTGCCCGTCGAAACCGCCCTCGAACCCATCACCCAGCGCGGCGCCAAACTGCACGCCCCGGGCGAAGAGGGGATGCGCTGATGGCCACCCGTCCCCGTGCCAAACCCGTCCGCATCCTGGTCGTGGGCACCGGCAGCATGGCGGCGGCCCATGTCCGCGCCTACCAGGCCATGCCCGGCGTCACGGTCGTGGCGGGCGTGGACACCCGCCCCGACGTGCTCAAGGCCTTCCAGACCGACCACGCCATCCCCCACGGCTTCGCCACCGTGCAGGACGCCATCGCCTGGGGCGGCTTCGACGCCGTGTCGAACGTCACGCCCGACTCGGTGCACAAGACCACCACCCTGCCCCTGCTCGCCGCGGGCAAGCATGTCCTGTGCGAGAAACCCCTCGCCACCAGCCACGCCGACGCAGCGGAAATGGCCGATGCCGCCGCCCGCGCGGGCGTGGTCAACATGGTCAACCTGACCTACCGCAACGTCCCCGCGCTCCAGGCCGCGCAGGCCCTTGTCGCCGCGGGCACCATTGGCCCCGTCCGGCATTTCGAGGCATCCTACCTGCAAAGCTGGCTCACCCAGCCCGCCTGGGGCGACTGGAAGACGGAACCCCGCTGGCTGTGGCGCCTGTCCACCGCACACGGGTCGAACGGGGTCTTGGGCGACGTGGGCGTGCACATCCTCGACTACGCGACCTTCGTCATCGGCGCGATGCCCGCCCGCTTCACCTCGCGGCTTGCAACCTTCGACAAGGCACCGGGCGGTCGCATCGACGAGTATACGCTGGATGCCAACGACAGCTTCGTGATGGAAACCGAACTGACGAACGGCGCGCTCGGCACGATCAGCGCCACCCGCTTCGCCTCGGGCCACCTGAACGACCTGCGCCTGCGGGTCTATGGCGACACGGGCGGGCTGGAAGTCCTGTTCGAAGGCGGGAAAAGCCTGCTGCGCGGCTGCATCGGCCCCGACATGCCGACCGCCACCTGGCGCAAGCTGCCGACCCCCCCGGTCCCCACCACCTACCGCCGCTTCGTCGATGCGATCCGGGGGACCGCCACGCCCGACCCGACCTTTGCCCGGGGCGCGGCCCTGCAGGCGGTGCTCGATGCCGCGACGCTCGGCGCCGGCGCGGACCTTCCCGCCTGATGCGTGTCCTCGCCCTCGGCGCGCACCCCGACGACCTCGAAATCTTCGCCTGGGGCACGATCTGCGCCTGGGCGGGGATGGGCGCGACCCTGACCCTCGCCGTCGCCACCGACGGCGCGGCGGGGGGCGATGACCCGGGTCCCGACCTCGCCCGCCTGCGCGCAAGCGAGGCCGCTGCCGCCGCGGCCCCGCTCGGCCTGACCCCGCTGATGCTCGGCTTCCCCGACGGGCGCCTGATGCCCGACGCCGCACTGACCGACGCGCTGACCGCGCTCATCGTCGAGACCCGGCCCGACCTGATCCTGACCCACGCGCCGAACGACTACCACGCCGACCACCGGGCGCTGTCCGCCGCCGTGTCGCTTGCCGCCAGCTTCCGCGCCCCGGTCGTGCACATGGACACGCTGAACGGCACCGGCTTCACCCCGACGCTCTGGGTGGACGCGACCGCCCACTGGTCCGCCAAGGAGACGGCGATCCGCGCCCATGTCAGCCAGAAGCCCGACCGTTTCATCCAGATGGCCACCCGGCAGGCCGCCTTCCGCGCGGGCGAATGCAACGGACCGGACGGCGCGCGGGCCGAGGCGTTCCGCTTCGACCCCCGCTTTCCCTTCGCCGACATCCGCGCCCTGATGCCACCCGCGCCGCCGGTGCGCCCGGTGGGGGCCGCCCCGAAGATTTGACCATCCGGTCAAACCTTGCCAACCAAGGCTCCCCCGTGCGACCCTGAAGCGGATCGGAGGGGCCCCATGACCACGCTCGAAGCCACGCCACGCACCGCCGAAGGCGCGCTGGTCGCAACACCGCACCTGCCGCGCAACCCCGGGATGCCGCTCGACCTCGACTGGGTGATGTCGGCGCAGGCCAATACGTCCGCCATCGAACGCCGCGCGGCGACGCTCCCCGGCCGCCGCACCGTCAAGAAGGACTGGCAGGCGGCGTGGCTGTTGAAAGCCATCACGCTGATCGACCTGACAACGCTGTCGGGCGACGACACCGCGGGCCGCGTCCGGCGCCTGTGCGCCAAGGCGATGCACCCCGTCCGCGACGACATCATGGCCGCACTCGGCGTGCCCCCCGTCACCGTGGGCGCGGTCTGCGTCTATCACGACATGGTCGCCATCGCCGTGGACGCGCTGAAGGGGTCGGGCATCCCCGTCGCCGCCGTCTCCACCGGCTTCCCGGCGGGCCTGTCGCCGTTTCACCTCCGCGTGGCCGAGATCGGCGAAAGCGTCGCCGCGGGGGCGCAGGAGATCGACATCGTCATCTCGCGCCGCCATGTCCTGACGGGCGACTGGCAGGCGCTGTACGATGAGATGCGCGCCTTCCGCGCCGCCTGCGGCGAGGCACATGTGAAGGCGATCCTTGCGACGGGCGAGCTTGGCACGCTGCGCAACGTCGCCCGCGCCAGCCTCGTGTGCATGATGGCGGGCGCCGACTTCATCAAGACGTCCACGGGGAAAGAGGCCGTGAATGCCACCCTGCCCGTGTCGCTCGTGATGGTCCGCGCGATCCGCGACTACGCCGACCGCACGGGCTTCATGGTCGGCTACAAGCCCGCAGGCGGGATATCGAAGGCCAAGGATGCGCTCGTGTACCTGTCGCTGATGAAGGAGGAACTGGGCAACCGCTGGCTGTCGCCCGACCTGTTCCGCTTCGGGGCATCGAGCCTTCTGGGCGACATCGAACGGCAACTCGACCACCACCTGACCGGGCGCTACTCGGCCGGGTGGCGGCATCCGATGGCGTGAGGCGGGGCAACGGGGCGCGCGGTGCGGCAGGGTTTGGGCGACAGAGGTTAACCAAAAGCTACCGTGCACACCACTTGTCGAATGAACTCAATGACATGACCGTTTGTGCACATGTGCACAAACCGGGCCACAGGGGCAGAAGGGGGCAAAATCCATGACCGTGCAGGAGATCTTCCAGTCCATGGACTACGGCCCCGCCCCCGAATCCGCGGCCGAGGCGCGGGCCTGGATCGCCACCCACGGCGGCACCTTCGGCCACGCGATCGGGGGCCGCTTCACCCCGCCCGGGGAAACCTTTGCCACCCGGAACCCTGCGACCGGCGAGGTCCTCGCCCAGGTCTCCCAGGGCACCGAGGCCGACATGGACGCCGCCGTGAAGGCCGCCCGCCGCGCCCTGCCCGGCTGGTCCGCAAGGTCAGGCTACGACCGCGCCCGGGTCCTCTATGCCCTCGCCCGGCTGGTCCAGAAGAACGCCCGCCTCTTCGCGGTCCTGGAAACCCTCGACACCGGCAAGCCCATCCGGGAAGCCCGCGACCTCGACATCCCTCTCGTGGCCCGCCACTTCTACCACCACGCGGGCCTCGCCCAGCTTCTGGACACCGAACGCCCCGGCATGGTCCCGGTCGGCGTCTGCGGGCAGGTCATCCCGTGGAACTTCCCCCTCCTGATGCTCGCCTGGAAGGTCGCCCCCGCCCTCGCCGCGGGCTGCACCGTGGTCCTGAAACCCGCCGAGTGGACGCCCCTCACCGCCCTCCTGTTCGCCGAGGTCGCGGCGCAGGCGGGCGTGCCCCCCGGGGTCCTGAACGTGGTCACCGGCGACGGCGCGACCGGCGCCGCCCTCGTCGCCCACCCGGGCGTGGACAAGATCGCCTTCACCGGCTCGACCGAGGTCGGCCGCGCCATCCGCCGCGCGACCGCCGGCACGGGCAAGGCGCTGACGCTCGAACTGGGCGGCAAGTCCCCCTGCATCGTCTTCGACGACGCCGACGTGGACAGCGCCATCGAGGGGCTGGTCGACGCGATCTGGTTCAACGGCGGGCAGGTCTGCTGCGCGGGGTCACGCCTGCTGGTGCAGGAAGGCATCGCGGACCGCTTCCACGCGAAGCTTCGCACCCGGATGGACCGGCTGCGGCTGGGCGACCCGCTCGACAAGTGCATCGACGTGGGCGCCATCGTGGACCCTGTCCAGCGCGACCGGATCGCGGGGCTGGTGGACGCCGGCGGGGCCGAGGGCACGGTCCACCGCGCCGCCATCCCGATCCCGCCGGTGGGCTGCTACTACCCGCCCACGCTGATCACCGGCCTGTCCCCATCGGCCCAGCTGATGCAGGAGGAGATCTTCGGCCCCGTCATAGTCTCCACCACCTAGT
>DBBA01000121.1 GCA_002291955.1 Rhodobacteraceae bacterium UBA996
TTCGACCGCGCGGGCTTCACCCGGCTGCACGTCGCGGGCCACCCCGAAGGCAACCGCGACATCGACCCCGATGGCAGCGATGCCAACGTCATGGCCGCGCTGCGCTGGAAACAGGCGTTCCGTGACCGGACGGATGCGCAGATGGCGCTGGCGACGCAGTTCTGCTTCGAGGCGGCGCCGGTGATCGACTGGGTGAACCGGCTGCAGGCCGAGGGGATCGACCTGCCCGTGCACATCGGTGTCGCGGGGCCTGCAAAGCTCCAGACCCTCATCAAGTTCGCGGTCGCCTGCGGGGTCGGGCCCAGCCTGCGCGTGCTGCAGAAGCGCGCGATGGACGTGACCAAGCTGATGCTGCCCTATGAACCCACGGACTTCGTGGCGGAACTTGCCGCGCACAAGGCCGCGAACCCCGGCTTCGGGATCGAACAGGTGCACATCTTCCCCCTGGGCGGGATCAAGACGGCCAGCGCCTGGACGGCCGAGCATGGCGGCGCCGACGCGCAACCCGCCCGCGCGCATGGCTGACCGGGTCGCGCCACCCGCTGCGCTTCTGTTCGACCTCGACGGCACGCTCATCTTCAGTGACCCGCTGCACCGCGCGGTCTTTGCCGAGGTGCTGGCCCCCTGGGGCGTGGACCTGACCGAAGCGGTCTATGCCCGTCATGTCCACGGGCGTCTGAACGCCGACATCTTTGCCGACCTGGCTCCGGGCGGGGACCCCGTCGCCCTGGGCGACGCGAAGGAGGCCGAGTTCCGCCGCAGGCTGGGTGGGCAGGCCGATCCCCTGCCCGGCGCACCCGCGTTCCTGGACTGGGCGGCGGCGGCAGGGATTCCCTGTGCGGTCGTCACCAACGCGCCGCGCGCCAATGCGGCCGCGATGCTGGCGGCCATCGGTCTGGCCGACCGCTTTCCCGTCGTGATCGCCGAAGGCGACGCGGCCGCGGCCAAGCCTGACCCCGCGCCCTATCTGCTGGCCGCGGCCCGGCTGGGCGTGGCGCCCGGGGCCTGCGTGGTGTTCGAGGACAGTCCCGCGGGCATCCGCGCGGGACTGGCGGCCGGCGCGCGTGTCGTCGGGCTTGCCACGTCGCTTCCCGCGGCCCAACTGTCGGCCCTTGGCGCGTGGCTGGCGATCACCGACTATACCGACGAACGGCTGGCCGGGATCATCGGCCCCCCACGCTGACCCGCGACAGGAGCCCTGCCCGTGACCCGTACCGTGATCGAATCGAAGTCGAAGACCGTGGTGATCGGCTTTGACGAGCCGTTCTGCGTGATCGGGGAACGCATCAACCCCACGGGCCGCAAGAAGCTGGCGGCAGAGCTTGAGGCGGGCGATTTCTCGACCGTGGAACGCGACGTGGCCGAGCAGGTCGCCTGCGGGGCCATGGTGCTCGACGTGAACTCGGGCGCGGTCTTCACCAACAGGATGGCGACCGACCCGCGTTATGCCGACAACAACTTTGTCGAGCCGCCGCTGATGCGCGACCTCGTCACCCGCATCCAGGGCTGGACCGACGTGCCGCTCTGCATCGATTCGTCGGTGCCCGGCGCGCTGGAGGCAGGGCTGGAGGCGGCCGAGGGGCGGCCCCTGCTGAACTCGGTCACCGGCGAGGAGGAGCGGCTGGAGCGCGTCCTGCCGCTGGTCAGGAAGTACAACGTGCCGGTGGTGGCAATCTCCAACGACGACACGGGGATCTCCGAGGACCCGGACGTGCGCTTTGCGGTCGCGAAGAAGATCGTCGAACGCGCCGCCGATTTCGGCATCCCCGCCCATGACATCGTGGTGGACCCGCTGGTGATGCCTGTGGGCGCCATGGCCACCGCCGGGCGGCAGGTGTTTGCCCTCGTGCGCCGGTTGCGCGACGAGTTGGGCGTCAACACCACCTGCGGCGCGTCGAACATCAGCTTCGGCCTACCGCACCGCCACGGGATCAACGCGGCCTTCCTGCCCATGGCGATTGCGGCAGGGATGACGAGTGCCATCATGAACCCCGTCCGCGCGCAGGAGATGGAGGCGATCCGCGCCGCCAACTTCCTGATGGACCACGACCCGAACGGCATGGCCTGGATCGGCTTCTCGCGCGTGGTCGAGGCGATGGCGGGCGGCGCCACCTTTGCCGAGGCGAGCGCGGCCGCGCAGGCCGCGGGCGGCCGGTCGGGTCGCGGTGGCGAGGGGCGGCGGCGCCGGGGCTGACGGCGGCCCGCCTGGCGCTGCGGCTGGCTGTCCTTGCGGGCGTGGTGGCGGGCGTCTGGGCCCTGTCGCACTGGGCCATGCGGGCGCAGGCGGCGTTGCCCCCCGACGGGCCGCTTCTGGCCTGGCCGGTGATCGTTCTCCTGGCGCTCTATGCGCTGCTGCTGGCGCTGCCCTTCGTGCCGGGCATCGAGATCGGGCTGGCGCTGCTGGCCATGCACGGGGCCGCGGCGGCGCCGTTCGTCTATGGGGCCACCGTGGCGGGCCTGATGCTGGCCTATGGCGCGGGCAGTCTGATCCCGGCGCGGGCGCTGGCAGGCGGGCTGCGGCGCCTCGGCCGGGATCGGGCAGCCACCGCGCTGCAGGACTGGTGCGCCCTGCCCCGTGCCGACCGCCTGACCGCGCTGTCGGCGCGTCTTCCCGCCTGGCTTGGCGCGCGGGTGGGCGCGCTGCGCTTTGTGCTGCTGGCGGTGCTGTTCAACCTGCCCGGCAATGCCGTGCTGGGCGGCGGGGGCGGCATCGCCGTGCTCGCAGGTCTGTCGCGGCTCTATCCACCGGGGGCCACCGCCCTGACCGTGGCGGTCGCCGTCGCGCCCGTGCCGCTGGCGGTCTGGCTGTGGGGCGGCGCAGCGCTCGGCCTCATGTAGCGACCGGGACGGCGCGCGGCCGCAGGGCCCACCAGAACACCGCAAGGAATACCAGGTTCGGGATGACGTTCAGCGCGCCGCCCGCCACCACGGACAGCCCGCTGTCCACCACGAACCACGCGAGGCCCCCGGTCCAGACGATCCGCCGGATCGCCGCACCCTCGCGCAGGATCAGGGCCGCCAGATGCCAGATCATCACGCCCCAACCCACCAGAACGCCCCCGCAGATCGCCGCGAACAGGCGCGATTCCGGGATCGAGGCGGCACCACCTCCGTCATACGGCCACACGATCAGGTCGTGCGCCGCCCAGATCGGCCACCCGATCCCTGGCACGGCGCCCAGTCCCACGATTGCGCCGGTGGCGATCAAGAGCCCCGCGGCAAGGCGAAGCGGGCGGATGTCGTCGGTCATGGTGCAGTCTCCAAAGCTGTGTGACGGCGTTCTGTCCCGCTGGGTGGCACCCCGCCAATTCCCTGTCAGGTAAGTGACGGCGCTACCCCCGACCGCTAGGTCTGGGGCAAACCGGAGCCACCTCATGACCCACCCCTTCCCCATCGCCCTGAAGGACTGGCGCGCGCGCCGCCGCCTGAGCCAGTTGCAGCTGGCATCCACGGCCGAGGTGTCGGCCCGGCACCTGGCGTTCCTGGAAACCGGCCGGGCGCAGCCGTCGCGGGGGATGGTCCTGCGACTGGCGCAGGCGCTGGACCTGCCCCATGCGGCCGCCAACGGGTTCCTTGCCGCGGCGGGGTTTGCCCCGCACTATCCCGTCCTGGGCTGGGACGCGCCCGAGATGACCCCCCTGCGCGCCGCCGCCGAACGGATGCTGGCAACCCATGCGCCCTATCCGGGGCTGGTGGCCGACCAGCTGTGGCGCATCGTCCGGCTGAACCCGCCCGCCGCGCAGCTGTTCGGGGCCATCGGTCTGGGCGAGGGCGACAGCCTGCTCGACCTGGCCCATGCGCCCGACCGCATCATGACCGCGGTCGAGAACGGGGCCGAAGTCGCGCGCCACATGGTCAGCCGCCTACGCGCGGACAGCGCGGCGGGGGGCGGTATCCCGGCCCTCGATGCGGCCGCGGCGGCGCTGGCCGCCTGGCCGGGCGTCGCGACCCCGCCTGCGGCCCCCGCTGGTCCGGTGACGCCGACCGTGTTCCGGCTGCCCGGCGGCGGACGGCTGTCGCTGTTCCAGGTGCTTGCCCAGTTCGGCTCGGCCGAGGAGGTCAGCCTGCCGGGCCTGAAGCTGGAACTGATGTTTCCCGCCGATGACGACGCGCGGCGGTTCCTTGAGGGCGCGGGAAGTCCCTGAAACGTCGCCTGCCGCGATTGCATCGGCGCGCGGTCAGGCTACAACCCCGCCGCTGGCACAGGACGCGCAGGAACCGCATGACGACGGGCGACGCACTGGTGATCTTCACGCCCTCGGGCAAGCGCGGGCGATTCGCCTTGGGCACACCCGTGCTCACGGCGGCGCGCCAGCTGGGGGTGGATCTGGACAGCGTCTGCGGCGGGCGTGGCATCTGCTCGAAATGCCAGGTCGCGCCCGCGTTCGGCGACTTCCCCAAGCACGGGGTCACCGTGACCGAAGGCGCCCTGTCGCCGTGGAACACGGTCGAGGAGCGGTATGACCGCGTCCGCGGCCTGCCCGCGGGGCGGCGTCTGGGCTGTCAGGCGCAGGTGCTGGCCGATGTGGTGATTGACGTGCCACCCGAAAGCCAGGTGCACCGGCAGGTGGTGCGCAAGCGGGCCGAAGCGCGCGAGATCACGCTCGACCCCGCAACGCGGCTGGTGGTGGTGGACGTGGCCGAGCCCGACATGCACGAACCGTCCGGCGATTTCGAGCGGCTGGCGGCGGCGCTGAAGGCCCAGTGGGGCGAGGAGGGCGTGACCGCGCCCCTGCCCGTGCTGGCGAAACTCCAGCCTGCGCTGCGCAAGGGGAACTGGCAGGTGACCGTCGCGCTGCACCGGGGGCACCGCGATGCGGCGGCCCGTGTGCTGGACGTCTGGCCCGGGTTCCATGACGGCGGGCTCTATGGGCTTGCCATCGACCTTGGCTCCACCACCGTGGCGGCGCACCTGACCCGGCTGGATACGGGCGAGGTCGTGGCCTCGGGCGGGGTGATGAACCCGCAGATCCGCTTCGGCGAGGACCTGATGAGCCGGGTCAGCTACGCCATGATGAACCCCGGGGGCGACGCCGAGATGACGGCCGAGGTGCGCCGGGCACTCGACGGGCTGGCCCTGTCGCTGGCGACCGAGGCAGGCGTAGCCCCCCGTGACGTGGTCGAGGCGGTGGTCGTCTGCAACCCGGTGATGCACCACCTCCTGCTCGGGATCGACCCGGTGGAACTGGGCCAGGCGCCGTTCGCGCTGGCGACGTCCGGCAGTCTGGAGCTTGACGCGCGGGACGTTGGGCTGGTGTCGGTCAACCCGGCCGCGCGGGCCTATGTGCTGCCCTGCATTGCAGGCCATGTGGGGGCGGATGCCGCGGCGGTGGCCCTGTCCGAGGCGCCCGAGACGGCGACGGACTGCGTGCTGATCGCCGATGTGGGCACGAACGCCGAAATCCTGCTGGGCCGCGGCGGCCGGGTGCTGGCGTGCTCGTCCCCCACCGGCCCGGCCTTCGAGGGCGCGCAGATCAGTTCCGGCCAGCGCGCCGCTCCCGGCGCGATCGAGCGGGTCGAGATCGACCCTGTCACGAAGGACCCCCGGTTCCGCGTGATCGGCTGCGACCTGTGGTCGGATGACCCGGGGTTCGCCGCGGCCACCGCGAGCACGGGGGTCACCGGCATCTGCGGGTCCGGCATCATCGAGGTCGTGGCCGAGATGCGCATGGCCGGGATCGTCGATGCCTCGGGCCTGATCGGGTCGGACGTGCAGGTGGGCAGCCCCCGGATGGTGCCCCAGGGGCGCACCTGGGCCTATGTCCTGCATGACGGGCGCGGGGCCGGAGGGCCTCTGGTCACCGTCACGCAGGGCGACATCCGCGCGATCCAGCTGGCGAAGTCGGCGCTTTATGCGGGCGCGCGGCTCTTGATGGACGAGATGGGGGTGGATCGCGTGGACCGGGTGGTGCTGGCGGGCGCCTTTGGTGCGCATATCAGCCCCAAGCACGCGATGGTGCTGGGGATGATCCCCGACGTGCCGCTGGCCCGGGTGATGAGCGCGGGCAACGCCGCCGGGACCGGCGCGCGGATTGCGCTGCTGAACCGCGGCGCGCGGGCGCAGATCGAGGCGACGGTCGGCCGGATCGAGAAGATCGAGACGGCGATCGAGCCGCGCTTCCAGGAGCATTTCGTGGCCGCCAACGCGATCCCCCATGCGGTGGACGGGTTCCCCGAGCTTGCGCGGGTGGTGACCCTGCCCGACGTGGCCTTTGGTGCCGGGTCGGGCGAGGGGCGGCGGCGGCGCAGGTGAGGGGGGC
>DBBA01000384.1:0-131 GCA_002291955.1 Rhodobacteraceae bacterium UBA996
GCGCAATTCGACTGCGCCCCCGCCGGAAAGGCCCCGGCCAGCACCAGCGCTAACGCGGATGCCAGCCGGGCAGGCAACAGGGAGGATGGGGGCGTCGCATCGGCGCACCGCGCCCCCGGTTCGGTGTCCAC
>DBBA01000384.1:560-2571 GCA_002291955.1 Rhodobacteraceae bacterium UBA996
CGAGCAGGCGCCCGCGGCGGGTTGTCATGCTGCCACCGTGTCGCGCGCAACGGCCTGGAACCGGCCATCGGGCGAGTAAAGTTCCCACATCTGATCCAGCGTCAGGTCGTGGTACTCGGGCGGCGTGACCTCGGTGATCGCGCGCAGGGTGAGCCGCCGCCCGTCAGCATTGCGTTCCTCGGGCCGCACAGGCGACGTGCAGGGCGTCCAGCGCCCGTCGAACGTCCGCTGCTCGAAGTACCACAAGGCCATAGCTCAGGCCCCCACCGGTTCGGCATCTGCCGGTGCCAGCGGGATCGCCGCGCCGTCGTCATCGCCGTCATCCGGCGGCACATCGTCGTCCGCCGGGGTGCTGTCGTCCTCGGCTTCGTCGGGTTCGTCATCCGGCGCTGCGAAACCCTCGGTCTCCCCGTCGATCGGCAGCGCCGCCTGGTCGGGCACGGTCGGGGCAGGTGCCCGCTCGCCCATGAAGTTCTCGCTGTTGATCATCAGCATCAGGACCGTGTCGCCCACGGCCTCGCACAGAATCTCGCGGTACTCGGAAATGTTCTGCGCGACGATCTTGGCCTCGATCCGCGACTTGTCGCCGCCGATGATCTTCACGTCGCCCAGGTGGACGACGCACTTGGGGTGCTCGACTGCCACCAGCGCCGACACGGCGTTGCGCACGAGCTGACGGCACGCCTTGGCGACGCCCTCGTTGAAGTCGGATTGCTCCGCTTCCGACATCTGCTGCCAAGGCTTCCGCGCGGCGCGGAAGTGACCCAGCAGGATGTCCCGCAGGTCACCCGACAGGGTGTCGACGTTGATGTGGCCGGGAATGAAGGCGTCGAGAGGTTTGGCGTCGTCTGGCATGTCTGGCTCCTGGGGTTGCGGTTGCAGGCAGGGCGCTACAGCCCTGCCCTCTTGAAAAATTCTTCCGCGCGCGCCCGGCGCCGATCCACGCGAACAGGATCGCGCGATCGGTCGGCCATGACCTGCCAGAAGCGGCCCGCGATGTAGGACAGCACCCGCCATGTCATTCGGGGCGTCCGCGCCGCGGGGCGATCTGCCCCGAAACCGCCCGCAGAGACTGTTGACCGTGAAACTTGCGCAAGTGCCGGGCGCGAAGGTTGCGCGCTGGCAACGCCGCCCCGATCTTGTGCGGCAGGCAAGAAAACCCCGAGCATCACGGCAGAACACCGGATGCGGAGGCCACGATGCGCGACCCCAACGCCGCGAACTGCGGCCAGACAGTGACCGGCACCTTGCCGCCCGTCGCCCGCTCGATTTCCAGCGCCTTGTCGATGCTGATCGGCGGCCGGTCCTTGCGGCACAGCTTGCTGACGGTGGCCTGGTTCAAACCGACGCGTTCAGCGAACGCGGCCTGCGTCATCTGATGTTCGCACAGGTATTCGGGAAGCGTCATCATGCGCACAGAAATGCCTAATGGGCATAGAATGTCAAGCCCCGGCTATGCCTCACAGGCTTTGGCATTCTGCAACCGCGCAGGCGATAGTAACCGCATGCAGAACCTGGCGCGCATCAGGAAGGGCAGGAAACTGTCTCAGGCCCAGCTAGCCGAAATGGTCGGGGTCAACCAGGGCACGATCAGCAAGATCGAGCGCGGGTCCGAGAGCGTGACGCTTGAGATGGTCTACAAGATCGCGGCGGCGCTCGGCATTCCTGCGGCCAGCCTTTTCCCGCGCGGCGAGCTTGAGGATCGTGTGCTTGCTGCGATGTCCCGGATCAGCCCGGAACGCCGTCAGGCGGTGCTGGTTGTGATCGAGGCGATGGCGCGAGAGTAGCGCCGTCGTTTAGCAGCAGTGTCAGCAGCGCAAGAAGCTGCACGTCGGTGAGGCGCTGCACGAGCGCCGAAATCGGCATGTCCATACCCGGCAGGATCGTAGGCGCCTTTTCCATTGTCCAGAGGGCACTTAGGACCGTCTGACATTTTATGCGCAATAGGCATTGACAGGAGTATGCCTATCGGGCACGCTTCCTCCATCGGCACCTCGCCGACTGACCCGAG
>DBBA01000357.1:0-1930 GCA_002291955.1 Rhodobacteraceae bacterium UBA996
GTTCGGTGGGGGGGGGGGGGGGGGGTGAACCCTGCCCTAGCCTTCGTATTCCTCGATGCTGACCGCTTCCAGGGCATAGCCGATCTCGGCCAGTTCGGTTTCGGTCGCGAGGGTCGAGAACAGGCCCTGCACCCACACGGGCGCGAACACCGCCGGAACCTCGTAGGGCACCTCGGTCGTCACCCACACCAGCTGGTTCGCGGGGGGCGGGGGGACGTGGATGCAGGCGCCGATATAGGGGACCAGGATGAATTCGCGCACGGCGAGTTCGTAGTCCAGCGGCACGACATAGCCCGGGATGCGGACCTGCTTTCCGTTGAATTCGGTCGTCACCGCGCTGGCTTCTTCCTGCGTGAAGGTGGACGCGTATTCGCCGTGTTCGACGATGCCGATGCCCTGCAGCGTTTCCCACAGAAGCACCTGGCTGCTGCCTTCGGGCACCAGATCGCGCCAGTCGAGCGTGACGACATCCTGCGCGCGCAGGCCGCGGGGCAGGATCAGCCCTGCCCCGAGCCCGGACGCCAGGCCCGCCGCTGCCCCGGTCATCAGCCGCCGCCGTGTTGCACGCACCATCCCTGCGCCCCCTATCCCTGGACCGTCATGCCGTCGGCCAGCGCCATGCGGGTGGCGCGCGCCGCCGGGATCAGCCCGACCACGGCCCCGCCCGCGACCACCGCCGCAAGGACCGCGAGATCGGATGCGGTCAGTCCCGTCACCGGAAGATATAGCCCCCAGGTGGCATCGACCCAAGGCTGCACCGTCACAAGCCCGAGATAGGCCAGCACCACCCCCAGCGCCGCCCCCGCCGCGGCGATCAGGGCGCTTTCGCCGACGAGCAGCGCCACGAGCGTGCCCGGCCCCGCGCCGACCGACCGCAGGATGGCAAGCTCGCGCCTGCGCGCTTCCAGCCCCGCCAGGATCATCGCGCTCATGCCCAGAAGGGCCGTGACCACCACCATGCCCGACACGGCGATCAGCGCGGTTTCGGCCACGCCGACGATGGCCCAGAGTTCCTGCAACGCCACGCCGGGCAGCACCGCCTGCAGGGGTTCGGCGCGGTAGTCGTTGATCCAGCGTTGCAGGGCGAAGATCTGCAACCGGCTTTCGACACCGACCAGCGCCGCGGTGATGGCGGTGGGGGTCAGGTCCATGCTGCGGATCACGTCCTCGGGCGTCGCAGGCCCGGCGCGGCGGCCGCCGCCCTGCCAGTCGACATGGATCGCCTCGATCGCCTCGAGGCTGACGATCACCGTGCGGTCCACCGGGGTGCCGGTCTTGTCGAGGATCCCCGCGATGCGGAAGGGCAGTTCGTCGTGGTGGGCAAAGGATTGCAGCCCGTGCGACACCACGATGGGGTCGCCCACCCGGTAGCCGAGCGTGGCGGCGACGTCGGCGCCGACGACGGCATCGAACAGGTCGGACATGATCGCGCCGTCCGCCAGCGCCAGCGCCCGGCCGCCGCGATACCGGTAGCGGTCGAAGAATTCCGCCGTGGTGCCCATGACGCGGAACTGCCGGTGGCTGTCGCCGAGCGAGATCGGCACGGCCCAGGCGACCTGCGGCTGGGTGGCGATGTCCTGGAAGCTGTCCCAGGTGACGTTGTTGGTGGCGTTGCCGATGCGGAACACGGAGTAGAGCAGAAGCTGCACCGAGCCCGACCGCGCGCCCACGATCAGGTCGGTGCCCGAGATCGTGCCCTGGAAGCTGTCCTTGGCCCCGGTGCGCAGTTTCTCGACCCCCAGGAACAGCGCGACCGACAGGGCGATGGCGACAACCGTCAGGCCGACCGTCACCCGGCGGGCGAGGAGCGAGGCAAGGGCCAGGCGCGGCAGGATCATGCGGCCAGCATCCGGTCGAGCTGCACCACCCGGTCGAAGCGCGCGCCCAGCCGGTCGTCGTGGCTGACCATCAGAAGGCTGGCGCCCCGGGC
>DBBA01000357.1:2341-2685 GCA_002291955.1 Rhodobacteraceae bacterium UBA996
TCGGCCACGATCAGCCCCGGTCCCCCGATCAGCGCGCGGGCCACCGCCACGCGCTGCTGCTGGCCCACGGACAGGGCGCGGGCGGGACCGCGGGTCATCAACGCGGGGTCAAGGCCCAGGGCGGCGGCGAGGCGCAGCGCCTCGGCCCGCGGGTCGGGGGTGCGGGCGCGGCGGGCGGGGGAAAAGGTCAGGGGCAGCACGATGTTGTCGAGGCCGGTGGCCCAGGGGAGCAGGTTGAACTGCTGGAAGATGACGCCGATCCGGTCGGCGCGGAAGCGGTCGCGGGCCCGGGGCGACAGGCGGGCCAGGTCGGTGCCCGCGACGGTGACGGTGCCGGTGGTGGC
>DBBA01000054.1 GCA_002291955.1 Rhodobacteraceae bacterium UBA996
GGCGGGGGGCGAGGGGTCGCTGGCGGGGGATCTGTGCGCGCTGGCGGCGGCCTGGGGCTGGATGGGCAGCGCGCTGCTGGTGCGGATCACGGCCCTGCGCGAGGTACGGGCGGAAACGCAGCTTCTGTGGCAGGTGGCGGTGTCGGCGGTGGTGCTGGTGGCGCTGGCCCCCCTGTTCGGGCCCCTGATCCGCGACCTGCAGCCCCTGCATCTGGCGGGGCTGGCGTTCCAGGGGATCGTGGTGGTCGCGGGGGGCTTCGTGTTCTGGCTGTGGCTTCTGGCGCGATACCCGGCGTCGGGCGTGGCATCGTTTTCCTTCCTGACGCCGGTGTTCGCCCTGTTCCTTGGCTGGGCACTGCTGGGCGAAACCGTGGGACCGGTGATCCTGGCCTGTGCCGGGCTGGTGGCGGTGGGGCTGGTGCTGATCAACAGCCCCGGCCGGGCCGCTCAGGTGCCGCAGAACGTGGCGGGCACCACCTCGTCCGGGAGCGGCGCCAGCCGGTAGGGCCGCGCATCGAGCACATCGTCGAAGGGCCGGGCGAGGGCTGCGTGCAGCGCGTGGAACGGGGCCATGTCGCCGTCGAGTGCGGCGGCGATCACTGCCTCGATCCGGTGGGTGCGGGGGATGACGGCGGGGTTGACGGCCGCGATAGCAGCGGCGCGGGTGTCGGGCGTGGCGCCTTCCTGCGCCAGGCGGGCGTGCCAGTCGGCCTCCCACGCGTCGAAGGCGGCGGGATCCAGGAATTCGTCCCGCGCGCCGCCTTCGGCCAGCGCCCGGAAGGTGCGGGTGAAATCCGCCCGGTTCGCGGCCATGCGCGCCAGAAGGTCGCCGATCAGCGCGCCGTGGCCGTCCTGCGGCACGGCCAGCCCCAGCTTGGCGCGGAAGCGCGCCAGCCATTCGGCCTGCACCTGCGGCGCAAAGGCGCGGACGGCGGCGGTCGCGTCCTCGATGGCGCGGTCGCGGTCCGCGCCCATGAGCGGCAGCAGGGCGGAGGCCAGTTGCGCCAGGTTCCACATGGCGATGTCGGGCTGGCGGGCATAGGCATAGCGGCCCGTCCGGTCGATGGAGGAGAACACCGTGTCGGGGTGATAGACGTCGAGGAACGCGCAAGGACCGTAGTCGATGGTCTCGCCCGACACCGCCATGTTGTCGGTGTTCATCACGCCGTGGACGAAGCCGACCGCAAGCCATTGCGCGATCAGGCGGGCCTGCGCCGCGACCACGGCGCGGAGCAGGGCCATGGCATCGCCCGCATCCGGGTAATGGCGGGCGATGACGTGGTCCGTCAGGGCGCTCAGCCCCGCGATGTCGCCGCGCGCGGCCAGCGCCTGAAAGGTGCCGACGCGGATGTGGCTGGCGGCCACGCGCGTCAGGACCGCGCCGGGGAGCGGCGCCTCGCGCAGCACGACCTCGCCGGTGGTGACGGCCGCCAGGGCCCGGGTGGTGGGGATGCCCATCACATGCATCGCCTCGGACACGAGGTATTCGCGCAGGACCGGCCCCAGCGCCGCGCGCCCGTCGCCCATGCGGGAATAGGGTGTCCGGCCCGCCCCCTTCAGATGGATGTCGCGGCGGCGACCGTGGCGGTCGATCATCTCGCCCAGAAGGATCGCGCGCCCGTCCCCCAGCTGCGGCACCCAGCCGCCGAACTGGTGCCCGGCATAAAGCTGGGCGAGCGGCGCCGCCCCGTCGGGGACCGCGTTCCCGGCAAGCATCGCGACTCCGTCGGGCGAGGCCAGCCAGTCCGCATCAAGCCCAAGCTCGGCCGCGAGCGCGCCGTTCAGCGCCAGCAGATGCGGTGCGCGTACGGGCGTGGGGTCGAGGCGGGTGAACAGGTGCCCGGGCAGGCGGGCATAGCTGTTGTCGAAGGGGATATGTACCGACATGCCTGCATCCTAGCGGGGGTCCCGGTCGAGCGGTAGCCTGGGGGGCGCTGCCCCCCGCCGCGGCGGGGCCGCGCCTCCCCCCGGGATACTTGGACCACGTCGAAATCGAGGACGCAGCCTCCTGCTTCGATGTGGCGGAAATATCCTCGGGGGAGCGGCGCCCTGCGCCGCGGGGGGGCAGACAGCCCCCCTCCCCCGCCTATAGCCGGGCGAGCCGCTCGGTCAGGAGCGTGTAGAACCCGCCCGCATCCACGCCGCCCACGAACATCGCGTTGGGGGTGCGGCCCGAGACGTGCCACCAGTCGGCGACGGTCATGCCCAGGGTGAAGCGCCCCTCGGTCTCGATCTCGACGTTGACGTGCCGCCCGGTGAACAGGCCGGGGGCGAGCAGCCAGGCGATCACGAGGGGGTCGTGCAGGGGCGCGCCTTCGGAGCCGTATTTCGCCATGTCGAAGCGTTCGAAGAAGTCGGTCCAGCCCGCGACCGCGTGGCCCACGGGGGTGCCAAGGGCGCGGAACCCCTCGATCCGGGCGCGGGTCGTCAGCGCCTTGTGCGTGACGTCCAGCGGGATCATCGTCAGGGGGATGCCCGCGGCCAGCACCGCCGCCGCGGCCTCGGGGTCGACGTAGATGTTGAACTCGGCGGCAGGCGTGATGTTGCCGACCTCGAAATACGCGCCGCCCATGGCCACGACCTCGGCGATGCGGGGGGCGATGTCGGGGGCGCGCGCCAGCGCAGTGGCGAGGTTCGTCAGCGGCCCGAGGGTACAGACCGTGACCGATCCGGGCGGTTCGCGGCGCAGCGTGTCGATCAGGAAGTCCACCGCATGGGTGGTCTGCAGGGGCATCACCGGATCGGGCAGGTCGGCGCCGTCGAGGCCCGTCTTGCCGTGGACGTGTTCGGCGGTGACCAGCGCCCGCGCCATCGGCCGGTCGCAGCCCACGAACACCGGCACGTCCGTCCGCCGCGCCAGTTCGCAGACCACGCGGGCGTTCCGCGACGTCAGCGGCCGCGGCACGTTGCCCGCGACCGTGGTGATCCCCAGCACCTGAAGCTCGGGCGAGGCGAGCGCGAGCAGGATCGCCACGGCGTCGTCCTGCCCGGGGTCGGTGTCGATGATGATCTTGCGCGGTGCCATCGGGGTTCCCTGCCTGCCTGCGAAACGAAAGACCCCGGCACCGTGCGGGGCCGGGGTCTTGCGGGAAGGGCAGCGTGGCGCGGTGGACGGGGCTCGAACCCGCGACCCCCGGCGTGACAGGCCGGTACTCTAACCGACTGAGCTACCACCGCGCGTCTGCCCGCCGGGATCGGTTCCGGCGTGGGGCGCGTGATAGGGTGCGGCGCGGGGCGCGTCAAGCGGGGTTTCGTGCGCCCGGGCGGCTACAGCCCTGTCTGCCGTTCCATCGCTTCGGGGTAGCGGTCGCCCGTCACCGGCAGGCCCGCCAGCGCGGTCTCGATGGCCTCGAGGTCGGCTTGCGACAGCGACAGGTCGGCCGCTGCCGTGTTCTCGGCGATTCGGGGCAGCCTGGTGGATCCGGGTATCGGGACGATCATCGGCCCCCGCGACAGGACCCAGGCCAGCGCCGCCTGCGCGGGCGTGGCGCCAAGGCGCGCGGCGACCGAGGTCAGCGCCGCGACGAGGGGGGCATTGGCCGCCCGCGCCTCGGGCGTGAAGCGGGGCAGCTGGCGGCGCAGGTCGTTCGCCGCAAGGTCGGTCGTGGCGTCCATGCCGCCCGTCAGGTACCCGCGCCCCAGCGGCGAGAACGGGACAAGGGCGATCCCGAGGCGGTCGAGGGTCGGCAGGACGTCGGTTTCCACCCCGCGGGTCCAGAGCGAGTATTCCGACTGGACGGCGGCCAGGGGCGTAACGGCGTGGGCACGGGCGATGGTGGCGGGGCCGGCCTCGGACAGGCCCCAGTGCAGCACCTTGCCCGCGGCGATCAGGTCGCCGACGGTGCCGGCCACGTCCTCGATCGGGACGGACGGGTCCACCCGGTGCTGGTAGAGCAGGTCGATCCGGTCGGTCCGGAGCCGCCGGAGCGAGCCGTCCACCGCGCGGCGGATGCTGTCGGGGCGGCTGTCCACGCCCGCCGCGCGCGAGGTGCCGGTGGGGGGTTCCGACCCCTCGGGCGGCACCGCGAACCCGAACTTCGTGGCGATCACCACGCGGTCGCGGACGGGGGCCAGCGCCTGGCCCAACAGGTGCTCGTTGGTCCAGGGACCATAGACCTCGGCCGTGTCGAACAGCGTGACGCCGAGGTCCACGGCACCCTGCAGGACCGGGACCATCGTGGCCGGGTCGGGCGGGGGGCCGTAGCTGGCCGACATGCCCATGCATCCCAGGCCGATGGCCGAGACGGTGGGGCCGGTCCGGCCGAGGCGGCGGGTCTGCATGGCGGAGCCTTTCGTGCGGGGATGCGCCGCGCGAGGGTAGCGGAGGGTCCGGGAGCACGGAAGGGGTGGTTCGCGCCCCTGCGCATGAACGCGCAAGGCGCCCGGATCGCAGGACAGGGTCTGCGCAGGCTCGCGCGTTGGGAGGCGATGTGGGCGAGTCCGGCCGTGGGCGGACATTGTCGGCAGCAACACCTTGGCCGCGACCAGAGTGATGGTGTTGGCGGCGGACAGCGCGGGTGCAGCGGGGTCCCCGCCTGGGCGGGGACGACATGGACGGGGACGTGTCCGGGCGAGACCCTAGACCGGAGGCACGGACATCATCTGGTCCCAGGACGCGACGGGCACGAGAGTCCGGGCGGCCTCGGCCAGGCTCAGGTCGAGCGTCACCAGCGCGTCGGCCTGCAGGCGGGTCAGCGCCACGTATTCGGCGGCGAAGGTGTCGTTCCAGCCGAGCCGTTCGGCCACGTCCCAGGCGGCGGCCTGCAGGACACGGTCGCCGAGCAGGCGGATGTTCAGCGCGCGCATGTGGTCAAGCTGCGCGCGGGCCTCGGTCCGGTCGATCTGCCCGCGGCGGGCCTGCGCGTAGAGATAGGCCACGGCCTGCGAGCGCAGGAGCGCGGGTGCGACCAGACGGGTGCCGGGCGCAGGCGTCGCGCGATCCCGGAAGAGACGGAGCGCGGCATCGAGGGCGATGACGTAGCGCATGGCAGGGCCTTTCGACGGCGGTGCGGGCGGCGGCTCGTTCGGTGGCGCGGGCAGCGGCTCGGGCGGGGGCGCGGGTGGCGGCGCGGGTGGCGGGGACCGCAGGCGCAGACTATCCTGCGGCCGTGCGGCGGGAAAGCCGGATGGGCCGGCGCGCGGGCCGGATCACAGCGGTCCGGCCTCGCAGGCGGCGAAGAAGCCGTCCAGCGTGTCGGCCACCAGCGTGAGGTCCGCAGGCCCGCTGTTGAGGAAGCCGATCAGGCCGTAGCCCCGGCCTTGGGCGTGCACAACCATGGACGGGCCGCCGTCATCGCCGATCAGCGCCATGCCGTCGGGCACCGACCCCTTGTAGCCCTCGAACGCCTCCACCGCGTCGGCGAGCGCGTAGAACCGCAGGTACTGGCCGGTGACGTCCGGCCCCGCCGACCCGTCGCCGGTGCCCCAGCGCTGCCAGTGCGCGACCAGTTCGTCGGGCGGGGTGTAGCCGCTGAGTTCCTCGAACGCGCGCAGGAGCTCGTCCGAGAATTCCGGGGGGCCCGCCTCGATCCGGGCCATCACGCGGTCCGTCGCCGTCTTCATCGCAAGGTCCCCCGTCGGTGCCGATGACCGGCAGGATCGCGCGCCGGGGCAGGCCGGGCAAGGGCGCGTGGCGAGGTGGGGGCCTCAAGTGAAGGGTGACGTGGGAGGGTGACGTGGTGGGGGGCGCTGCCCCCCGGACCCGCGCGGGCGCGGGTCCTCCCCCCCGGGATATTTGGGGCA
>DBBA01000051.1 GCA_002291955.1 Rhodobacteraceae bacterium UBA996
CAGCCGATTTGTGCAACAGAGCCGTACAAAGCTGCCGAGTCGCCGTTGATCTCCGAGGCGAACACGCATTCACCGCCCGACGCACTCAGCGCTTGATGAAATCCACCCAGACCGGCGAAAAGATCGATGAATTTCATCTTGTCCAAGTCAATTAGGCTCGTGATCTAAGCGTTTCGGTTGGGCGTTGGCGATGTCCTTGAACAGCCAAGCAGGGGCTGCGCACACGATATAGACGCGCGGCGCGGTGTCAACGCAACACCTGCGGACTCGGCGCCCCGGCATCAACGATTTCGTGCGCCTACATACTGCGAGGCATAGGAACTGCCGGGTTCCTCTCGCCCGGGTCAAGCATGGGCGATTGACAAAGGTGGCGCATGGGTCATCCGAACCACTTGGCGGGCCAAACGCCCACATCTCGTGGACTGGCTCGAGCCTTGGGATGCGGAGGTGTTGCTCGTGGTATGCCGTTCAAGGTCTCAGTTTGTGTCTTCCCAACCCACCAAACCCCACCTAACAACCGAATCCGACTGATGGGATTTATGGTGGGACAAATCAACGGCCAGGCCGTTTTTTCGTTTGAAATCAATGCCGTAAGGAGGAGAAGTGGCAGCCCGTAGGGGGCGACCACAACCGAGTAAGATCAAGTGCCTTTGCTGTCCAACCGGTCGTTTCGCAGGCATTGATTTCGTTCAGGAATATCGGCTTTTGTCCAACCCGTATTGGGCGGGTCGAGCGCGGTGCCAAGCTCCTGAGGGCGCGGTCGTTGACACTTGCGTGGCGAGGAAACTCTTCCTTCCCATTCGCTCCGAGGACGGCGGCACTCTAAGAGCGCCACACCCGTCGTTCTGTACGCCATGAGCTGGCGGGTCGCGAACCTTTGCGCCGGGCGTCGCTTTGGAAGCCCTGTGCGAAAGCAGATCATCATGTTCCTGGCCGACAAGGCCTCCGATGACGGCTCCGGCATCTGGTGCTCGAAGGGCACGGTCGCGCGTCACTGCGAGCTGGGTGAGACAACCGTCAAACGCGCCGTGTCCGAGTTCTTGTCTGAGGGTGTTCTTGTCGAGACGGGCCGCCGTCCCTGCACAAACGGCTTCACTGCGATCTACCGGATCGACCTTGAAGCTGTCGAACACCTTGAGCCAATCTCGGACCCCGACATGGCGACCGGGTCCAGAGCGGCCGGGGTCCAGAGCGGACCCGGTAGGGGGGCCGGAGAGGACGGGGTACCCCGTCCGCAGCGGACCCCGAACCATCCTGAAACCATCCAGAAACCACCCCGATCGCGCGCGAGCGCGTCGGATGAGGCGGAGGTGGCTCAAGCACTAGAAAAGGTATGGGAAGCCTTTCCTGCGGATCGGCGTAGAGACAAGACGACTAGTCTGCAAAGAATGCATGAAGCGCTGTCGGAGGTCTCGGCCGATGAGCTACTTGCAGCCGTTCAGGCCTACGCCGCCGAGAGCGCCGGGTTCACGCGCACCAAAGTCAGTTTCATCGACAATTGGCTGCGCGAGGCAAAATGGCGGCGGCATGTCGATGATTTCCGGCGGCGCAAGGCCGAAGCTGATGCCGCCGCGGAGAGACAGTACGCCCAGATCGCCGCTTGGGTGAAGGGCCAGCACGGGATGTGTAAGCACCTCAGCGATGGCCAGGTGCGGCTGGCGGTGAAGTATGGGTCGATCACGCTGGACGAAGCAAGGTCGGCGGGGTTTTTCCAATGATCCGCGAGTTGACCCCGTCGTGCGCCCTCTCTACACCTGCCTCGCAGCCGCGCCCTATCCTTGCAAGACCCGACCTGAGCGCCCCCCAAGAGGCTGGCGATGGGCGTGTCTTGCAGCCGCCAACGGCGGCTTCGATCCGGGACGGATCGGCGGCGCAGCCGCTTGGCTGGGTGCAGGGGCGCAGCGCCTTGCCCGACGTGTTGCTTGCCAACACAATAGTCGGTCCATATTGCGTTTCTCGTGCAACGGGGGGCCACTGATGTCTGGCCCCCAGTTTTTCCGCGTCCAGAGCTTCTCGCGCAAAATGAACCCAGTCGGCCAGTCGGTCGAGCAGGTGCTGGCTGAAGCGGCGAGGTCACCGGCTTTTTCCGCCCATGTTAATGCTCCGCGGCCACCGCGTGTGATCGTCGGGCTGTCTCCCGAAGAAGTGATGAGGCGGCACAATCTTCTCGTCGACGAGGGTTGCATCGAGGTCCGTATGTCCGATGGGACGGTGAAGCGGCGCGGCATCAGAAAGGATCGCCATACGCTGCTGACCTGCGTTGCTTCGCATCCGCATCTGGCCCAACAGGTCTCGTCCGACCCATCGGCCAAGCAGGCGTACGAAGAATGGGTCGAGCGCAATATCCGCTTCTTCCGCGACCTTTTCTGCGACCGGCTGGTGAGCGTGATCGAGCACATTGACGAAGCGCACCCGCACCTTCATGCCTTCGTCCTGCCGCTTGACGATCCGACATGCGCGGCGCGCGACCTGAATCCGGCCTGGGTGGCAAAGTCACTTGCGGAGGATACTGCGAGGGCTGCGGGGCACGACGCGCAGAGCGCGGTGAAGCTGGGCAATGCCGCCTATCGCGCGCGTGCCCGCGAGCTTCAGGATCAGTATTTTGCCGCCGTAAGCGTTCCGTGCGGTCTCACACGGACAGGACCGAAACGAGAGCGGCTCTCCCGCGCCCAATGGCGTGCCCGCAAGGAGGAGGCGCGGCGCCAGGCGGAACTCCTGAGGCAGATGGAGGAGAAGGTGGCGTCGCTATCCGATGCGGAGGAAGACCTGGGAGCGGCTGTCGAGGCGAAGGCAGCCGCGCTGGCCGAGCGGATGGAGGAAATCGAGACCAACCTGGCCGATGCGATTGCCGAGCGGGCCATCGCGAAGGAGATGATGGATGCAGCCGAAGCAGACGCGCGGGCCATGCTTGAAGCTGCCCGCCGGAACGCGGAGGAGATTGACCGGGCGGCGCGCGTTCAAGCGGATGGCTTGCAGAGGCGGGCCTTCGAGGAGATCGAAGCGGCGCGGAGCAAGCTGCTGGCGGGGCACGACAGGCTGGCGCACGAACGGGCCATGTTCGACGCGGAGCGCGCCAAGCGCATGACCGATGCCGTCGCCGCCGCGGCCGCACTGACGGCGCAACTCCTCGTCGGCGTCGTGCGAGGGACCGTGACATTGAACGAAAAGGGAAGCGGATGGGTCATCCAAGACCGAGACCTCCGCGACCGAGTCGAGCGGAACGCCATCGGCTTCGCCGTCAAAGAGGTCGTGATGGCCTTCGCGAAACTCTGGTCGCAACTCCGCGACCGGCTGTCGGATCGCGACCTCGATCTGCAGAAGGCTGCTGCGGAAGCTGTCCTCGGTCCTGTTGCAGCACCGCCGAAAGCCCGCCCGACCGATCAAGGTCCCTCAACATGAGCGAAGACCTCGACGCCCGGATAGCTCGTTTCCGCCAGCGCAATCAGCAGGACCGCGGGTCCCTGTCCGAGGACGTCGTTAGGGCCAAATCCCAAGTCGCGGAACATGCCGCGGCGCTGGCCGATGCTCTAGATCGACGCATTGTCGCCGCCGAGAGCCGGGCGGACGAGGTCGCGGCCAAGGTCTCGGCTATGGGTGGAGTCATGATCCGTGTCGGGGCGGAAATCACCTCGCTCGAAGAGCGGCTGTCGGTCGAGCGCGCCCGCCTTGAACAATTGCGGGCCTGGGCCTTCGCTTCGTTCGGTGTTGCCGTTCTCGCCGCGGTTGTGATCGTCGCTCTCGCCGCGTGGGTTGCGGTTCGCATGCATGCGGCGGCCGAGGGTGAAGCGGGCCGCATCCGGGCGGCCAGCGCGGTGGAAATCGAGGTGGCGCGGAGAACGGGAGAGGAGGCCCTGGCGGGGCTGAACGAAGAGCTGGCATCGGAGCGCCTGCGTATTGAGGCCGGGATTGAGGAAGCCGGGGCCGACCTTGCCCGGCTGGCGGCGGATCGGGATGCCATGCGCGCCGACCTTGCCCGTTTCGCCGATCTGCGCCAACGGGCGGGGATTGACCTGATCGACTATCGCGGTCGTCCGATCATCGTGGTGCCCGAGGGCATGGCTATCTCACCCTGGGGCGCACCCGGCCTGTCCGATATCGCACGGTTCAACGGTCGGATGTTCAGGGTCGTCGCCAGCGAGCGGTAGTCCCGGTTGTCAGGTAAGGCCATCGCGCGGCACCGCTCTCTCGACCCGTTCTATCAAGTTGGCGGGCGAACAGCCGATGGCCCGCGCCAGTTCGATCATCTCGACGACATCGAGACGCCGCTCGCCGGTCTCGACCTTGGCAACGAAGGATTGCGGCCTTTTCAGCCTCTCGGCCAGTTCCTGCTGGGTGAGGCCAGCTTCCTTTCTCACCTCGATGAGCACCTGCATCAACGCCAGGTGCTCTGGCGTTCGCAGACTCCGTGCCATCCGCGGCATTCTCCTGAGGGCCCAAGCCCTTGCCGCGTAATCCTGTTCTGGTATTATCCCATCTCAGGATATCACGTTGCCGATGTCCTCCCGTGCTCAATGCCAGTCGCTGCTTTCGAGTGGGCTTGGTTTGCCCGATCAATGCCGGTGTCGGAGCGCGGGTCAGGTGGTGGAGGCATTGAAATGGAAGACATGGCATCCCGGCACCGCGCGGCAGCGCCCCACCACACGGCGGCGCAGTCGCCGCCGTCAACGACGATCCATCGCGGACGGGTGGTCTCGGTCGGCGACCGCGTCACCAGCACGACCTATTCTGGGAGGCAAGAAGATCGCACGACAGTCAACACCGTGCCCGAGGTCTGGATTGCGGATGCCAGCGGCAAGGAACTGAGGTTCACCGACGCGACGCTGGCGGAGAGCCGCGAGGGGCACGATGTGATGGTCTTCTGCGATAGAGGTCGAGGCAATGTGGTGGCGTTGCACAATCTGACCACCCGCCAAACCTGGTACGCACCGAAACTAATAGACTGCCCGTTCAACGCGGCCCACCTGTTCTCGATGGGCCTCGCTGCCATGATCTTTTGCAGCATCGCCTGGCTGATCGTGATCGGGACCTTCGGCGAGGAGTGGCAACGCCGGACCTGGTGGTCCCGGACAGCGCCAGACCTGATCTATCTCGGCGCGCTGTTTCTCGCCTGGTGGGCGCCTGAGAAGGGACGGCGTTGGATCAACCGCCGGAACGCTGCATGGCGGGCGGTGATCGCCCGTGAGGTGGCGGCGGCGACGCAATGAAGCAGGTTTGGCGAGCGGTAGCCGTGGCGGGCTCGATAGTGTTTGCGGGTCAAGCGCCTGCGAAGGCAGAAAGCGCTGCTTCGATCTCATTTCAGTCGACCGAAACGGGCGTAATAACCGATCCAACAGGTCTTTGGTCCGCGGCCGAGTTGGCCGAGGGCGGGTCAGACGTGCAGCCCTCGGTGTGGCACGCGACCTTCCCGATCCGCGGGGGCGAAGTGACGCTCGCCATCCTCGTCGATGCCTGGTGTGGCATGGCCGAATGCCCCTTTCGGTACCGGATCGCCGCTGACGATGGCCGTGTTGTCGCCAGCCACCCGCCGGGCGACTTCGGCATGATCTGCCAGTCGCGCGAGGACATGTGGGTCGCTCCCGAAACCGGCATCCTGCACGCCTGCGCCGCGCGCATCGACCTCTGGGCGACGGAATGATGGGCCTCGCGCAGGCGGTTCACTTGGCCGCCGCCAGCCTTCTGGGTGGCGCGGCGGCTTTTGCCGAGGACTTGCGCGCGACGGCGCTCGCCTTTCCTCCGCCAGGCGCTGCCGCTGCGCTCGACAACCTGACGCTGGCACTGACGCAGGTGGACGGCTCCATCGACGTAGTGTTCGCCGCGCGGCCCGACCTGGCGGCGCTCGACGACTTCCTCTCCCTCGTGATCCTGCAGACCGGATTTCAGGTCCGCTTCAGCGTCTTCCCAGACACGGCCGGGCGCGGGGAGATTTTTACACAGATCTACGACTTCCGGGAGGCCCACGGTCTGGACTGGCATGTCTGCCGCGGCTGGTGGGCGTGGCCGCGGGCCGATGGCTACGCCGCCCAGCTGCGAGACCGCTTCGGCGGTAGCATCGTCTTCATCGACAACGGCGCCAGTTCGGACGCCGACGACAACCCGGAGGCCGATTACCTGACGGCGCGCCACCTCGATCCGGCCTTCGCCGCCGTGTTCGGCCTGGAGCCCTTTCGGGTGGAAGAACCGGAAGCCTACCTGAAAATCGGCGAGATGTTCTGGCACCAGGTCACGCAGATCGACGCGTGGCCGGGTCTCGAACGGCTGCTCGACCGTGGCGGATGGGTCGATGGCTATGGCGATCGCAGCTGACGTCGATGTCTGTCCTTGAGCGCTTTGGACCGGCCGGGGCAGAGACGGCACCCGCTCTAATGGACTTCTTCGCATGGCGCACTGGTACACGGCCGACACACATTTCGGCCACGACAACATCATCGCCGCGGCCAGACGACCGTTCCGCGACACCGAGCACATGACGGCCGTCCTCATCGAGCGGCTATGGGAGCGGGTTGGCCCGGAAGACGATCTATGGATCATCGGCGACTTCGCTTTCGGGCCGCGGGCGAAGGACGAGGATTGGCTTCTCACCGTCTTCGCCCAGCTTCCCGGCGCGCGGAAGCACCTGATCATCGGCAACCATGACCTCGCGCCGACGCTCGCGCTGCCTTGGGACAGCGTCGCGCCGCTGGCCGAGGTTCCCGATCCCGAGGCGGACCGGCCGGTGACACTTTGCCACTACCCGATGATCACCTGGAGCCACGCCCGCAAGGGTGCGTTACACTTCTTCGGCCATGTTCACGGCCACTGGCGCGGCACCCGAAACGCGGTGAACATTGGCGTGGATGTCTGGGACTTCCGCCCGGCGGGCTGGCGCGAGGCCGCCGCTCGGGCCCGAAGCCAGCCGGTCAACCGGCATTGGGCGGATGCGGAGCCAAGAGCCTGAAGTGTAAATATTAAAGTCAAACGGCGCCGCAAGATTACCACAAGCGGTTGAGCGCAGACACGCCGCTTCGGAGATCATCACTTTTCCGCGAAACAACGGTCGGCCTCTTCTGGCTTCGTCACGATGCATGCGTCCGGCAAGGCGGGGGCGGTGGGCGAGGCGATGACGATCGTGGGCACGGTTGCTAGAAGATCGGCGATTTCCGCGTTCACGTCCTCCAGGGAAGTTGCAGTGAGCGTCTTGGCCAGGCGTTCAACCGAAGGATCGGCGCCCAGCAAAGCAAGGTCACCGATAGTGGCCAGCGCGGATTCCGGGTCCGTAGCCGCCTGTGCCAGACCAAGGCCCATCTCGTCCCGAGCGAGGGCCAGTTCGCCTTCGGTCACACCATCCTGCGCTAGTCGCACCAACTCATCCCGGATCACTGCTGCCACATCGGCCGCACGGTCCTCCGGGACCGTTCCGATCATCATCGCCACCGAGGTTCCCGGCAGGAGCGGCAGCAGGTCCACGCGCAGGCCATAGGTCGCACCCATCTCCTCGCGCAAGCGGATGAAGAGGCGCGATCCGTCGCCGCCAGCAAGCGCCGAGGGGATCAACATGCCCGCCGCGGAGAACGAGGGCAGCGCCATGCCCACCATGACGACGGCTTCTTCGGCCTCAGGGGTGACGAGGACGACGGGGGCGGTGCCGGAGCGGAACACGAAGGGCGGCTCTCCCGCAGCATCACCGACCGGCGGCGGCAACCCCTCTAGGAGTGAGTCGATGGCCCGCCCGATTTCGGCAGCGGTGCCGGGACCGGCCGACAGCATCAGCGGAGCGTCGTGGAAGGTGCGGTCCATCCAGTCGCGCACATCGCCTGCGGTGACATCGGCCACCACCTTGAAGGGCCTGTTCGTCAGCGCCGAAAGGCGTCGGTCGTGACCCGCAATGGCATGGCCGAGCGTCCTTTGCGCGAGGATGACGGGATCGCGTTCCTCCTCGGCCAACTCGGCTTCGATCCGATCCTTGAGCCAGTCCAGGTCATCTTCGTCGAGGGCCGCGTCGAAGAGAAGTGCGCGTGCCACATCGACGCCGCCCTGGGGCAGCGGGTCCTGGGACTGCAGCACCATCGCGGTCCCGGCGAAACCCGACGACAGGTGGATCGCGACGCCGGCATCGCGCAGTTCCTCGTTTAGGTCGTCGAAGGAGATGCCACCGGCCTGTTCAAACGGCAGTTGGGAGCCGAGCGTCACCAAGCCCTCATGCCCAGGCACGTCGAGCGCCGTCGCACCCTTCCAAAACAGGAGGACCTGCCAGTAGTCGGCGCCCGGCATTTCCACATGCAGCATCGCGCGCCCGGAAGGCGTCTTGGCGCGTTCCGGTTCGACGGCCCCGGCCGCTGCCGCGCATGCAAGGGCCGTCGCTGCAATCGTGGCGAAACGTATCATTCCTCGCTCTCCACGGTGTTCCGTTCGGGTTCCAAGTCCAGTCTCGCGGAGCGGACCGGATCGGCCAGGCGCGCTGAGAGGCCGCAGATGTCGTCCCTGGTCGTGGCCTGGCCTGCCCCCTGAAAAGTGGTCCTCCCTGAAGTAGGCTTTCGAGCCGGATGGAGGACGAAGGAATGCCGCAGAAGAAGCACAAGCCAGAAGAGATCGTCGCGAAGCTCCGGCAGGTCGATGTGTTGGTGTCGCAGGGCCAGTCGGTGGCCGAAGCGGTGCGCTCGATCGGCGTGACCCAGTTCACCTACTACCGGTGGCGCAAGGAGTTCGGAGGGCTGAAGACCGACCAGGTGAGGCGGCTGAAGGAGCTTGAGAAGGAGAACGAGCGGCTGCGGAAGGCCGTCTCCGACCTCACGCTCGAGAAGCTCATCCTGCGCGAGGCCGCGTCGGGAAACTTCTGAGCCCCGCCCGCCGTCGTGCCTGCATCGACCACATCCGGCAGAAGTTCCGCGTCTCGGAACGCCTCGCCTGTCGCGTGCTCGGGCAGCATCGCTCGACCCAGCGGAGGGTGCCGCGCGGAAGGTCCGATGAAGAGGCGCTGACCGCGGACATCATCGCGCTCGCGTCCCAGTACGGGCGCTACGGCTACCGGCGCATCACGGCGCTCCTTCGGGAGGCTGGCTGGGCCGTGAACCTGAAGCGGGTCGAGCGGATATGGCGGCGGGAGGGGCTGAAGGTGCCTACGAAACAACCGAAGAAGAGCCGGCTCTGGCTGAATGACGGATCCTGCATCCGTCTGCGGCCCGAGCGTTCGAACCACGTCTGGTCCTACGACTTTGTCGAGGCCCGGACCCACGACGGGAGGAAGTTCCGCATGCTCAACCTCATCGACGAGTTCACCCGGGAATGCCTGACGATCCGGGTCGACAGGAAGCTTCGGTCGACGGATGTCATCGATGTCCTGTCCGACCTGTTCATCCTGCGCGGCGTGCCCGACCACATCAGGTCGGACAATGGCCCGGAGTTCGTGGCGAAGGCGGTGCGGGACTGGATCGCCGCCGTCGGAGCGAGGACCGCCTACATCGAGCCGGGCAGCCCATGGGAGAACGGCTACTGCGAGAGCTTCAACGCCAAGCTCCGCGACGAGCTGCTCAACGGCGAGATCTTCTACAGCCTCGCCGAGGCGAAGATCGTCATCGAGACCTGGCGTCTGCATTACAATACGAAGCGCCCGCACTCATCGCTTGGCTACCGACCCCCGGCTCCGGAGGTCATCTCGTGGCCGGCTGCGCCATCCGGAGCCGCTCCGCCGGCCACGCCCGCCGTAGCGCCCAAACCAGTCATGCACTAAGATTGAAACCGGACCACCCGATCGGGGCAGGCCACTTCAGGCCCCCACCAGATGCGACCATCAGCATCTAGGTCTCGCAGACTTTCTTCGGAAACGCGCCAGAAGCGGCCCGGCGGCGGCCTGAATGTACGGCCGGTTGGACCCACGATTTCATACTGCCCCTTTGAATAAGGCTTGTTGGCATATGGGTCGCCGGGCAACCACGGTCCGTTGGGATCGTCGTCGGGATTCTTGTAGATCGCGTTCTTTTCACCGGTCCTCGGCAGACGCCTAGGCACCCAGTGCTCGTTGTTACAGTAGACAAGGATGTAATCATGGTCTGACGAAAAGCGGCGCGCGGAGTTGCGGGGCGAGTCAGACTTCTCCCAGATGACCGTGTCGACAAAATTCCCCCGCCCGAACACCTCATCCATGATGACCTTCAGGTAATGCCCCTCCCGGTCGTCGATGCTCACCCAGATCGAGCCGTCCTCGGCCAGCAGTTCCCGCAGCAACTCCAGCCGGGGCCACATCATGGCCAGCCATTGCGAATGCTCCAGGTTGTCGTCGTAATGCTCGAAGGCCGATCCGGTGTTGTAGGGCGGGTCGATGTAGATGCATTTCACCGCCCCCGCGTAATAGGGCAGAAGGGACTTCAGCGCCTCCAGGTTGTCGCCCTGGATCAGCATGTTGCCCGCATCCCGGTCGCCCGCGCCCAGCTCCGGCTCCTCCTCCAGCAGGCGGTAGGGCACCCGTTCGGCGGCACGCACATCCTCGTCCCGGGTCAGCCAGCGAAGGGTCGGCATCTGCTCGTCTCTTTCTTCTTGGGCGCGGACGCGCCGGGTCTCAAATCTCGTCTACGGTCAAGGCGTCCATCCGCCGATATTCCCGCAGGACGAGGAACATCATGGGATACCAGAGCAGGAACATGGCTGTCCCGGCATGCCGGAAGCCTTCGGTGAATGTCGCAAGGTTCAGGCCCACAAAAGCCATAGCGCACGCAGCGAATCCGAAGCGTAGTGGCACCCTGACGGCTTGCCGCCACCGCGCCTGCATCTTGCGCGCCTGAACGCCGAGCTGCCTTGACTGCCACGCCGCTTGCCGCTCTTCGATGGAAAGCAGCGGGTTCATCAGCCTGTCGATTTCCTGGCGGGACAGCTCGCGCGGCGTCATCCGTCCTTCGGTCATTTCGCCACCTCCAGCCACTTGTCGATCTCCGCTGTCGGCAAGGCTCCCTCCGTCTCGCTCTGCTTCGCCTCCACGACGCGGGCTACGCAAATGCGGCAGGCGATCAGCCATCTCTTTTCCCTGTCCAAGGACAAACCGCGCTCTTCGGCCCGATCATCAACCGCGTAGAGGATGTCCTTCATTTCGTTCAGGAGTGTGTTGGCGCGCCGGTCCAGACCTTGATCCCCCTCGTGCAGCCAGACCGGGTCGGTGCCATATCGCTCCAGAACCGCAGCGAAGACATCGGACGGGACGGCGCGATGTCCGCGGACGTACTTGAAGTACGAATTTCGACTGACGCCGATGCTGTCGGCGAAGGCTTCCTGCGACAGTCCGCTGTCCTTTCGGACGATTTCGATGCGTTCGCCGATGGAGCTCATTCGGTAAGTTTACCTAGTTGCCGTAGCGTATCCTATGCGATACATTTGGCTTAGTTTGGCCGGATTCGTACGGTCAGTGTATCCTGGTGCGGAGTGGTAGCCAATGGCGACAAGGAGTGCGCAAATGGTGACAAGTGGTTCGCCCGCATACGAAAGCCCTTCCGAAGCAGCGAGCAGGCTTGGCTGGCCATTGGCAAGGGTGCGTAAGCTGATCCGGGGCCAGCAAGTGCGGCACGTCAAGTTGGGAGGCATCTACCTCCTGCCGCACGGCGCGCTCGAAGAATACCTGGAGGCGAACACCGTTGAACCGATCCGGTCTGAGCGGAGGGCCGACTGATGGCGAACCGCCCGGCCATTGTCACCAAGACCGAGGTCGCGCGCAGCATCGCGGCGGCCATCGCGGCCGGGCTCAAGATCGGGCGGATTGAGGTTGATCATCGCGCAGGCAAGGTGGTGATCTTCGCCCAGGGGCAGGACGACGCCGTGTCTCGCAATCCTTGCGACAGGCTCCTTCGATGACGCGGCGCGAGAAGAAGTATCGGTGGGTGCGGCGAAACCTCGTGAAAGGCCGTCTCTACTGGAAGTTCGAGAAGAACGGCTTTCGCTGCAACCTGCCCGGACCGTATGGATCATCCGAGTTCGACGCGGCCTACGACGCCGCTCTTGCCCACGTGAAACTGCCGCGGATGAAGGCGCGGACCGATACAATCGCCTGGCTGATCGAGCAGTTCCTCGGCAGCCTGCGCTACCGGTCGTCCTCGGACATCAGAAAAGCGACGCTGCGTTACCAGCTCGACTGGCTCAAAGCCGAAGCGGGCGACCTGCCATATGCGCGGATGAAGGTCCGGCACGTCGAAGCGCTGATGGCGAAGAAGGACGGGCCGAGCGCCGCGAACGGGGTCAAGAAGAACCTCTCGATGCTCTATAACTTCGCCACACGGAAGCTTGATTACGAGGGTGCGAACCCTGCGAAGCATGCCGAGAGAATGAAGGAGAGGTCCGGGGGCTACCACTCCTGGACCGCGGGCGAGGTCGACCGCTTCCTCCAGCGTCATGGACCAGGGACCAAGGCGCGCCTTGCGATCCTTCTCGTGCTCAACACCGGCATGGCCCGACAGGACCTCTGCGGGTCCGGCTGCCACATGCTGAGCGTCCGCGACGGCAAGCTGAGGATAGCCTACGCTCGCGGAAAGACCTCGGTCGCCGCTGACCTGCCTGTTCTACCGGAACTGGAAGAGGAACTGGCGCATCTGCCTGCCGAACAGCGGCTCTTCATCACGCAAGACGGGTCGGACAAGGCCTACAGGGTTACGTCGTTCGGAAACTGGTTCCGGGACCGTTGCCGGGAGGCAGGCGTCCCCGGCTCGCTTCACGGTCTGCGCAAGGCGGGCGCGGCCAGGCTGGCGGAGGCGGGGGCAACCGAGAACGAAATCTCGTCCTACCTCGCGCATGCCGACACGTCCCAAGCGTCGGTCTACACCAAAGCGGCAAACCGCGCGAAACTGGCCGACAGCGGCTTCGAAAAGCTGGGTAAATTGTCCAACTCTCGAAAAGTGTTGGACGCAGACGGAGTAATTTCTGATGAAAATCAATGATTTGTCGAAGAAAATGGCAGCCCGTAGGGGAGTCGAACCCCTCTTCTCAGGTTGAAAACCTGATGTCCTAACCGATAGACGAACGGGCCATCGCCGGCGTGGCGGGGTGTTAGGACATGGTCCCGCAGGGCGCAAGGGGATTCGTGACATCGCCCGACGCGACCGGTCGGGCGGTCAGGTCCCGCCACCCGGGGCCGCATCGGCAAAGGCCGCGTCGTCCAGGCGCAGCTGGACGGTCGTCCGGCCCTGCCACTGGTTCAGGTCCAGCGTTCCGGCGGCATGGATGCGGCGCCCGCCGTGCGTCGCCAGCGCCCGGCCAAGGGCGGCATCGGCCGCACCGAAGGCGATTGCCTCGATCCGCGCGCCGCCGGGGGCGACAAGGCACAGCTTCAGATGCCCTTCGCCCAGGGTCCGCAGGTCAGTCACGCGCAGGTCCGGCAGGGCAAAGCGCGGGGGCGGGGCCGCCTGACCGAACGGGCCGGCGCGGTCGATCTCGGCCAGAAGATCCGGGCTGGCCGCCGCCGGATCGATCAGCCCGTCAAGGTGCAGCGCGACCGGCCCCCCGGCGCCTGCGCCCTGGCGGGCAAGGAGGTCAGACAGGCGCTGCATCGCCTCCGGGATCGCGTCGGCGGCGACGGTCAGCCCGGCGGCCATCCGGTGCCCGCCGCCCTTCAGCAGCAACCCCTCGTCCGCCAGCCGCTGCACCGCCGCGCCCAGATCGACACCCGCCACCGACCGGGCCGAGCCCTTGCCGATCCCGCCCTCGATCCCGATGACCACGGCCGGGCGGTCGGCGGCCTCCTTGAGCCGCGCGGCCACGATCCCCACGACCCCTGGGTGCCAGCCATCGCCCGCCGCCCAGACCAGCGGCGCGTCGAAGCCCCGCGCCTCGGCCTGGGCCAGGGCCTCGGCCCGCACGGTGGCCTCGACCGCGCGGCGCTCGGCGTTCAGCGCGTCGAGGCGCAGGGCGAGTGCCGCGGCCTCGGCCGGATCGGCGGTGGCAAGGCAGCGCGCGCCCAGGTCCGCCGCGCCGATCCGCCCGCCCGCGTTGATGCGGGGGCCGAGCACATACCCCAGCGTATGTGCGGTCGGCGCCTGCGCCAGCCGGGCCGTGTCGCACAGCGCCACCAGACCAGGGCGTTCGCGCCGCGCCATCACGCGCAGCCCCTGCCGGACGAAGGCGCGGTTGACCCCCACCAGCGGCGCCACGTCGGCCACGGTGGCCAGCGCCACAAGGTCAAGCATCCCCATCAGGTCGGGCCCAGAGACACCCTCCGCCCGCAGGCGTCGGTTCGCCTCGACCAGCAGCAGGAACACGACCCCCGCGGCGCAGAGGTGGGCCAGCGCCCCGTCCTCGTCCTGCCGGTTGGGGTTCACGACCGCCACCGCCGGGGGCAGGGTCGGGCCGCCCAGGTGATGGTCCAGCACCACCACATCGCACCCCGCCGCGGCCAGCGCGTCATGGCTGAGCGTGCCGCAATCGACGCAGACGATCAGGTCATGCGCCGCCCCGAGCGCGGCCATTGCGGGCGAGTTCGGACCATAGCCCTCGTCGATCCGGTCGGGGACATACAGGGTCGCGCCCAGCCCGAGGTCGCGCAACCACGTCAGCAGGAGCGCCGCCGAGGCACCGCCGTCCACGTCATAGTCGGCGAACACCGCGATCCGCTGCCGCCTGCGCACCGCCGCCACCACCCGCTCGGCCGCAGGTCCCATGTCGCGCAAGGTCATCGGATCGGGCAGAAGGTCGCGCAAGCTTGGCGCCAGGAACGCCGCCGCGTCCTCGGGCACCACGCCCCGCCGCGCCAGCACGCGCGCCACCGCATCGGGCATCCGTGCCCGCTGCACCAGCGCGCCCGCCAGCCGGTCCTCCTCGACCGAGGGACCCACCCAGCGGCGACCAGTCAGGGACAGCGTGACGTTCAGGAACGCGGACATGCGCGCAGGGGTGACGCAAAGCCGGGGGGGTGGCAAGCCGGTGCGGCCGTCGCGGCGCAGGTCCCGGGTCGGCGCGGGTCGTCACCCCGGCCGTGTGCCGCGCGCAACCCGCGCCCCGGCGCGCGGCGACCGCCATCACAAGTCCCCCCGTTGCGACCCCGGGGGCGAAGGGGCCGGGCACCTCGTGGACGACGGGCGGCAGGGACCCAAGGAACGCCGCAATGGCCTGGGCGTCGGCGTCGGTCAGGGCGGCATAGCCCATCCAGGGCATGGCCGGGGCGATCGGACCGCCATCGGGACGGACCCCCGTGCGGATCGCCGCGACGATCGCGTCGGGCGACCAGCCACCCGGCCCGGACGGGTCCGGGGTCAGGTTCGGACCGTAGAAGGTGCCAAGGCCCGGGATCTCGAAGCCCACGTCGGATGCGCCGAGAAAGCGGGCCATGTCGGGCTGTCCCAGGAAGTGCCCGGGCGCATGGCAATCGGTGCACCCCATGATGGTGACCAGGTCGCGCCCGTGTTCGACCTGTGCGGGGTCGGCGGCGGCGGGCAGGGCCGCTGTCGCGGCGATCAGGACGGCGAAACGGCGAAGCGTGGCGAACATGGACGTGATCCTTGATCCGAAGGGGACGGGCGTCCGGTCGCGAACCGGGCGCCCGGACGCGGTTCAGGCAGCTTCGGCGGCGTCAACGACGAAGCGCAGGTTGTAGCGCGCAGCGATCTGGCCAATCTCGTCCATCGACGCGCCGGGGACCGCGTCCACGGCCGGAAAGAAGCCCTCGAACCCGCGGGGCGTCACCACGACCATGATCCGGCCCATCGTACCCCCGACGTTCTGGAACCGGTGGACGGCGCCGCGCGGCACGCAGATCACGCCGCCTTCGGCCAGGTCGACGCGCGCCCCGTTGCACCAGAAGGCAAAGCGGCCCTCGAGGATGCGAAAGAATTCGTCCTCTTTTTCATGCACATGGAACGGGGGCCTTCGCCCGCGGGAACCTCGTCCTCGAAACAGCCCAGCCGTCCGCCGGTCTGCTCTGCGGTCATGCGGATGATGTGGCGGCCAAAGGCAAAGGCCACGGCGCCTGCGCCGGGTTGCGAAGTGGCGGCCGTGTCAAACGGGGTCATCGTGACGGCTCCTTGCAATTTCATGGCGGACCCTGTGTCCGTCCGATGGGCGTCCGGCCACGCGAACCTTCCGTGATAATCTGGACGGTTCTGGCAGGATTGTCTGGATGGCCTGACGAATGATGACTGTTGATCCCCTGCACGGCGTCACGGCGTTCCTGGCCGTGGCGGAACACGAAAGCGTCACGGCCGGGGCCGCCGCGCCGGGCCTGACCCGCGCGACGGTCAGCGCGCAGGTCGCCGATCTGGAGACGCGCCAGGGTGTCCGACTCTTGCACCGGTCCACGCGGGTCGTGCGGCTGACCCCGGCGGGGCGGGCCTATCGCAGCGCCTTGGGCGATCTGCCGGCGCGGATGGTCCAGGCCCAACGCGCCGCCCTGGCCGAGCAGAGCACCCCCCCAGGGCCGGCTTCGGGTGACGGCGCCGCCAGACCTTGGCGCCCGTTTCCTGGTGCCATGGACGGCAGAGTTCCTGTCAAGGCATCCCGCGATCTCGATCGAGATGGAATTGTCCAACGAGTCCCGCAATCTGTTCGAAAGCCATTTCGACCTGGCGATCCGGGGCACGCTGGACATCGGGCCCAACCTGGTCACCCGCGCCCTCGGGCAGGCGAGCCTGATCACCTGCGCGCGGGCCGACTACCTGGACCGGCGCGGGCTGCCGTTGCGGCCCGAGGATCTTGCGGACCACGACCTGATGCATTTCTCGACCTTGCGACAGGGGCGCACCTGGACCTAGCTGCGCGATGGTCAGCGCACGGATGTGGCGATCGTCCCGCGGTGGGAACTGTCCGATGCGCTGGCCCTGCGCGAGGCGGCGCTGCAGGGCGCGGGCATCGTGCAGTTGCCCACCTTCACCATCGGTCGCGACCTGCGGGCGGGGCGGCTGGTGCCGGTGGTGCAGGACTGGACGGGGCGGACGCTGCACCTGCGCGCGGTCTATCCGGACAACCGGCTGATCGCGGCGCGGGTGCGGGCATTCGTGACCTTCCTGGCGGCCAAGGCCAAGGGCGAGCCCGACCTGCAGGTGCCGTGCCGGACTCGGCCGGTCACTTCACCGGCGTGCGGTACTCGATCCGCCGCACCGACCCGGATTTGGACCGCATCAGGATGGTCTCCAGCGTCACCCAGCCCGGTTCCCGCCGGATGCCACGCAGAAGCGACCCGCTGGTCACCCCGGTCGCGGCAAAGATCACGTCGGCGCGCACCAGGTCGTCGCGGGTATAGACCCGGTCGAGGTTGGTGATCCCGGCCTTGCGCGCCCGGTCCCGTTCGTCGTCGTTGCGGAAGATCAGGCGGCCGAAGAACTGCCCGCCCATGCACTTCAGCGCGGCTGCGGCCAGCACCCCCTCGGGCGCGCCGCCCGACCCCATGTACATGTCGATCCCGGTCTTGTCGGGTTCCGCGCAGTGCATCACGCCCGCCACGTCACCGTCGGTGATCAGCCGGATCGCGGCGCCGGTGGACCGGATCTCGGCGATCAGCGCCTCGTGCCGGGGGCGTTCAAGCACGCAGACGGTGATGTCCTCGGTCGAGCATCCCTTGGCCGCGGCCAGCGCCGACACCCGTTCGCCCGGGTTCATCGCCATGGTGACGGTGCCGGGCTTGTAGCCCGGTCCGATGGCGAGCTTCTCCATGTACACGTCGGGCGCGTGCAGGAGCGTCCCGCGCGGCGCCATGGCGATCACGGTCAGCGCGTTCGGCATGTCCTTGGCGGTCAGCGTGGTGCCTTCGAGGGGGTCGAGCGCGATGTCCACCTCGGGCCCGTCGCCCGAACCGACCGCCTCGCCGATGTACAGCATCGGCGCCTCGTCGCGCTCGCCCTCGCCGATCACCACGACGCCGCGGATGTCGAGGAGGTTGAGCTGTTCGCGCATCGCGGTCACGGCAGCCTGGTCGGCGGCCTTTTCGTTGCCGCGACCCACGAAGTCGGCCGAGGCGAGTGCCGCCGCCTCGCTGACCCGTGCCAGGCCGAGCGACAGAAGCCTGTCGTGAAACTGCACCGCCGCCTGACCCATGTTCCGCTCCCTGATCCGCTGCCCCCGCTTAGCCTGCCCGTGCGGGCGGCGTCCAGCGCGGTGGCGCTAACCGCCGAAGCGGCGGGTCACGAGGTCGGGCAGCGCGGCGCGCACGGCATCGCCGAAACAGGCGTCCATCGTTCCCGCGCGGGTCATCGCGGGACCGCGCAGGACC
>DBBA01000168.1:0-189 GCA_002291955.1 Rhodobacteraceae bacterium UBA996
TGATCGCCGAGGGGGCGGTGACGCGTGGCGGCGTCCCCGTGACCGACGTGAAGGCCAAGGCGGCGGCGGGCGAGACCTATGCCATCGCCGTGCCGGTGGCCGAAGACAGCCCCATCGGGGCCGAGGCGATCCCGCTGGTGGTGATCCATGAAGATGACGACCTCATTGTCATCGACAAGCCCGCGGGCA
>DBBA01000168.1:599-3878 GCA_002291955.1 Rhodobacteraceae bacterium UBA996
CGGGCGTGGGGGGCGAGCGGCGGCCCGGCATCGTGCACCGGATCGACAAGGACACCTCGGGCCTCTTGGTCGCCGCCAAGACCGACCGCGCCCACCACGCGCTGGCCCGCCAGTTCGAGACGCACACCGCTGAGCGCGCCTATCTGGCCGTCTGCCACGGCGTCCCCGACCCCGCCGATCCGCGCCTGCGTGGCGTCCCCGGCGTGGCGTGGGAGGCGGGCGCGACCCTGCGCATCGCCACGCGCCTGGCCCGCCACCCGACCGACCGGCAGCGGCAGGCGGTTGTGAAGGGCGAGGGCGGGCGCCCCGCCGTCACCCGCGCGCGCGTGGTCGAGGCGTTCGGCACCCACGCGGCCCTGCTGGAATGCCGGCTGGAAACCGGGCGCACCCACCAGATCCGCGTCCACATGACCCATGCGGGCCACGGGCTGATCGGCGATCCGGTCTATGGCGGCAAGCGCCGCCTGCCCGGCAGCGCCCCGGGCGCGGCCGATGCTGCTGCCTTCCCCCGGCAGGCGCTGCATGCTGCGATGCTGGGCTTCGTCCACCCCGTCACGGGTGCGGCGCTGCGCTTCGAGGCGCCCCTGCCGCCCGACATGGCGGCGCTTCTGGCCGCATTGCGGGGCGAGACCCTGTAACATTCCACACGTTCCCCGCCGTTTGCGCACACAGCACAGCACAGGCGCGTGAGCGCAACGACATCTTGCTTCCCCTTGAACGGCGCGTCCTTCATCTTGCGTTAGCATTTGCAGGTCAGGCTTCTTGCGCTTGCGCCAAGGCCCCCTATCTGCGATGTAAAGCCGCGTTACATGCGCGGGACAGGAGGGACGAGATGTCGACGTATGCCAATCTGCCGGCCCCGAGCCCGGAGCAGGGGCTGAACCGCTATCTCCAGGAGATCCGCCGGTTTCCGATGCTGGAACCCGAGGAGGAGTACATGCTGGCCAAGCGCTGGGTCGATCACCAGGACAGCGCGGCCGCCCACAAGATGGTCACCAGCCACCTGCGGTTGGCCGCCAAGATCGCCATGGGCTACCGCGGCTACGGCCTGCCGCAGGCCGAGGTGATCTCGGAAGCGAACGTCGGCCTGATGCAGGCGGTCAAGCGCTTCGACCCGGAAAAGGGCTTCCGCCTCGCGACCTATGCCATGTGGTGGATCCGCGCCTCGATCCAGGAATACATCCTGCGGTCGTGGTCCCTGGTGAAGCTCGGCACCACCAGCGCGCAGAAGAAGCTGTTCTTCAACCTGCGCAAGGCCAAAGCCCGCCTTGGCGCGATGGAGGAGGGCGACCTGCGCCCGGAAAACGTCGCGCGCATCGCCCATGACCTGGGCGTGACCGAGGACGAGGTCGTCAGCATGAACCGCCGCCTGTCGGGGGGCGATGCATCCTTGAACGCGATGGTGGGGTCGGACGGCGACAGCGCGACCCAGTGGCAGGACTGGCTCGAGGACGAGGACGCCGATCAGGCGACCGCGTACGAGGAGCGCGACGAGCTGGATGCCCGGCGGCAGATGCTGACGGCAGCGATGGACGTGCTGAACGACCGCGAGCGCGACATCCTGACCCGCCGCCGCCTGGTCGATGATCCGGTGACGCTGGAAGAACTGTCGGAAAGCTACGGCGTCAGCCGCGAGCGCATCCGCCAGATCGAGGTGCGCGCCTTCGAGAAGCTGCAGGAACGCATCCAGCAGCTGGCCCGCGCGCGCGGCATGCTGGAGTCCGCCTGATCCCGGCGGCCACCGCCGCCGACCCCTGCATCCGCCGCATGTCCGCCATGCGGCGGGTGCATCTAATTCCGGCGGGCCGCCGACCGATCTCGTGTCGCGCGGCCACGCAACGGCCGTGCAACCCAAGGGGACGGTGTGCCGTCTTCCGGTCCGACGGGGGGCCATTACCCCCACCCCTCGCGCCAGCAGGCGCGCTTCCGCCACAAGGTCCAGTCCAGCCACCCCGCCCGCCTGATGGCGGCGGGCTATCTTGGCTACATGCGGGCGGGCTGGTCGGCGCTGTCGTTGCCCGCCGCGCAGGAGGTGCCGGTCCGCTGGATCGACACCCTGTTCATCGCGGTCTCGGCCGTGTCCACCACCGGTCTTGTCACCGTGGGCCCCGGCGGCAGCTTCACCGCCTTCGGCGAGGCGGTGATCCTTGTCCTGATGCAGGCGGGGGGCCTTGGCTACATGACCATCGGGTCCTTCGCCTATCTGTCGTTCCAGAACCGCCTGACCGCGGTCCGCGCCCGGGGGGCGCGCGCGGCCTTCGGCCTGCCGTCCACGCTGAACGTGGCGCAGTTCCTGCGGGCGGTGGTGCTGTACACCGCGGCCGTGCAGGCGGTCGGCGCCCTGGCGCTGTGGCCGCTGTTCGCGCAGGCGGGCGTCGCCGATCCCTTGTGGATGGCGGTGTTCCACGCGGTGTCCGCCTTCTGCACCGCGGGCTTCAGCCTGTTCGCCACGGGGTTCGAGCCCTTCGTCGGCAACCCTGGCATCGTCGCGGTGATCTCCGCCCTCTCGGTCCTGGGCGCGCTGGGGTTCCTGATCGTGGTGGACACGCTCCAGCGGGGCCTCGGGCAGGAGCGGCGGGTGGGCTTCTCGTCCCGGGTGATCATCGTGGTCTCGGGCCTGCTCATCGCGGGCGGCACGCTGGTGCTGGCGACGCTCGAGCCGTCCATCGCCGCGCGGCCGGGGGCGGAACGGTGGCTGGCGGCGTTCTTCCAGGCGATGACGGCGGCCACCACCGTGGGCTTCAACACCGTCCCCATCGGCGCGGTCGGGGGCACGGCGGTGATGGTGTTCGTCGTCTTGATGGTGATCGGCGCATCCCCCGCGGGCACCGGCGGGGGCCTCAAGACCACGACCTTCGCGGTCCTTCTGGCCGAGATGCGGGCCGTCCTGCGCCAGCGGTCCGACGTGGTGCTCATGGGCCGGGTCCTGCCGCCCGAACGGGTGCGCATGGCCAGCGCGGCGCTGATCTACTACCTCGTGGTCCTGTCGCTGGCCGTCACGGTGCTGCTGGTGACGGAAGCGGGCGCCCGCTTCGACGTGGGCCTGTTCGAGGCGGTATCGGCCCAGTCCACGGTCGGCCTCAGCATGGGGCTGACGGGCGCGCTGTCCGACCCGGGCAAGCTGGTCGTCACGGTCCTGATGTATGCGGGCCGCGTCGGCATCCTGACCTTCGGGATCGCCTTTGCGCTGCGGGCGACCCACGCGCCCGCCGCCCGGGACGATGTGGTGACCTGACCGGACCGGACGGGACGGGGGGGCGCCCGCGGTGGCTCCCCCCC
>DBBA01000166.1:0-338 GCA_002291955.1 Rhodobacteraceae bacterium UBA996
GGCGTAGGTCGCGGCGTCGGTCGCGGCTCCGGTCGCGGCGTGCCCGCGCGCGTACCATATCGCAGCCGACGCGCCGTAAGCATAGGCCGCGACAAGCGGGGACGGCACGAGCACAACACGCGGCGCAGGCAGGCCCGCCGCAGCATACAGACCCACAATGGCCTCGCGAACCTCTGCCGGGTCTGCCGGATCAGTGCGATACGCCTCCGCGATCCAATCCTGCGCAATCTGATCCATGCGCAGCTTTTCCTCAGCGGTGATACCGCCGGTCGCTTTCGTCGGCGTTCTGACGATCTTGCTCATCCCACTCTCTCCTGTTCCCGGGCATACCCGCCCCA
>DBBA01000166.1:696-3166 GCA_002291955.1 Rhodobacteraceae bacterium UBA996
CGGCCATTGCCTGCTGCATGGCCCCGGCAGCCATTGGCGCCATGCCCAGCATCGCCATCAGTCCGCGTCTGCCTATCATGTCACCACCCCAGACCGTGGCGCATGTCCGGCGCGAGCCAGTAGATCACCGCCAGCGACAGCAGGATGCCGAGGATCATCCGTACGGTTTCACGCTTCATTTCTGCGGCTCCTCTCGATGATCGCCGCCACCGCCACCGGCACCCGCAGCGCCGTTTCGCGATCCATCAGCTTCATGTGGCATTGGTCGCGGGTCAGGTTCAGTTCCTCGGCCAGCGCCTTGTAGGCGTCGCCACGCGGCATCAGGCGCGACTTCCAGATGCGGTCGAAGGAGGCGTGAGCGTCGTTCCGGGCCTTGTGTGTGCCGGCGTCCACTAGGTCATGCCGGTCCCAAGACCATAGTCCGCAGCACGAATTGCGCAGGCCGTACTTCGTCTGCACCTCGCGCGCTTGGGTGCCGCAGATCGGGCAGTTTGGAACCGGGCGCGCAACCGCCTCTCGGCGATAGTGGCTCGTCATCCCTGCGGCTCCTGTGTCGTGAAGCGGCAATGCGGGCCGCCGCGGCCAATACGAAAGATCAGCTTCCGGCGGCACAGCCGTTCGGCGGCGTTGTGCGCCTCGATCCACGACACCTTGAGGCCGTCCGCGATCTGCGTCCGCGTCTGGGGGCCGTGCTGGCGCAGGTGCAGATAGACGCGCGCAGCCATCGTGCCGGGCCTGATGCCAAGGGGCAGCCCGCAGTCGGCGGCGACCTGCACGGCCTTGCGATGGTGCGCGTTGAGGTTGGCAGCCGCCCCTTGCTCCTGGAACGACCGCGACCGCCGCATGTGCGGGGCGGTGCGCGCCTCCTCGGCCATCGCCTTGGCCAGCGCGCGTTCGGACAGGGCCATACCGTCAGGGCGCGGCCGCACGATCTGGACCGGCCGCGACATGTCGGCGTCGAAGATGCTGCGGACGCTCACGGCGTCACCGCCTTCCGCGCGCCGTGCCAGCCGCCGAGCCAGTCGGCGGCGTCCTGCGTGCCTCCGTCATGCGGGCAGGTCCGCGCCGCTTGGCCCGCCTTGAAGGCCGCGGCGCCAGCGTCCCACTCGGGCGACATCGGGTCGCCGTCGTCGGGCGCGGTGTCGGTCCAGTGGCCGACTTCATCAGCCTCGATGATCTCGTCGCGCACCGGCACAGGCGCGTCCTCGTCGACGTAGACCACGCCACCCTTGCGCGGGGCCTGGGGCGTCACGTCGCGCGCCGCCTGCGGGCCGTAGTCCTGCACTTCCTCGGCGACGTGCAGCCCCATCAGCGCGTCCGCCGCGCCGTCACGGGCCGCCCAGGCCCGCGCCCGGTGCGACAACATCCGGGCGGGATACTGCTGCCACGGCCCGGACTTGCCCGCAAGGCCAGCGCGCTTTGCGTCCGCCATCGAGAACCGGCGGACCGTCTGCTTGCCGGTATCCCCGCGCGTCAGCGTCGCAACGGCGCACAGGTTGTCGCCGGTGCCTTCGATCTCGACGTCAATGTGGTGCCCGCGCAGTTGCAGGAGCGCCGGGATCGCGTCACCCCAGAGCGTGGCGCGCGCGTTGATGACCGCGATGCTGGACAGCGCCTGCATTGGGCTCAGGCCGATCTCCATGCCGCGCATGATCGCGGCCGTGATCGCGGGCGGGTTGCCCTGGTAGGACTTCGGCACCATGTCGCCGGACTTGGACAGCACGTCGGCGAGGCGCAGAAGCTGCGCGCTGTCCTGCGGGACGAAGGCGGCCAGCGCGCCGCCGGTCGGCATCGGTGCCAGCGCGGGCTTCTGGCGGGTATCTGTCGAGACTGCGGTGGACGTGCTCAAGAGATCCTCCTACGGGGCTTGCCACGCGCGGACGCGGGCGATGGTTTCGGGGCTGGGCTTGATTCGGATGACCGGCAGCCCGGTCTCGCGGTCGGCCCACTTCTGGCGATACCAACCGGGCGCGCCGATCACGGCCACCTGATCGGGGTAGCCCGGCCACTGACCGGCGGTCAGGCATTCGACCCAGATGCGCCGCGCTTCCGCGCACTTGCCCGCCGCGTCGTGATACCAGTCGGCTTCGGTCTGCCCGTCGTGCAGCTCTACGACCCCGACCTCGTGGGGCGCGTCCTTCTCGACGAAGACGAAGCGCATCTTGCGGCGCTCGCCGGTCGCGGCCTCCCATGCGTCCAGATAGAATCGCGCCTGCACGTCCAGTCCGTAGTTGACGACAGCGCGAATGCACCCCTCGGGGCTGGCGTCGATCGTCGTCTTGAGGTCCAGCAGGTACGGCTTGCCGAGCGGTGCATTGTCGATCATCGCCCGGACCGGGCACCCGTCGATCTCGGCCAGCGCGACCAGCTCGGAATGCGCCGGGTCGATCACGATGCGCATGCGGTCAAGCTTTGCGCGCACCGCGTCGGCGATCACGCCGATCTGGTCGCATTCGTCGGCCTTGAGCGG